>NZ_DATMTE010000210.1:0-10051 GCF_035564935.1 Chitinophaga sp.
TTGGAATTTACAGCAAGCTGGTTAGGGGAAATATTGTTCATGTACGCAAACACCACATCGGCGCCTAGTGCCGGCTCCGTAGTAACCGGGCTGATATACTGCAGGTCAAACTGCATGTTTAACTTCTTCGAAAAAACAACATCGGTATTACTGCGGATGGTAAGGCGCTTAAATTCTGTATGGTCAATCACTCCTTTCTGGTCGAAGTACCCAAGTGATACCAGCATCTTTACTTTATCGGTACCGCCGTTCACGGTTAAGAAGTGGCTCTGCTGAAAACCGGAGCCGGTAAGCACTGCTTTCTGCCAGTCGGTATTAGGCAGGGAATCGGAGCTGCCATTGCCCTGCAAACGGTATTTCTCCAGCAGCTGATCGGAGTACAGCGGTGAGCGGCCGGAGTTTTTATAGGCTTCGTTGGTGAGCAACATATAATCCAGCGCATTGGTGAGCGCCGGGAGGTTGGTAGGCTTTTGCCAGCCCACGTAATTGTTATAGTTAACAGACAGCTTATTGCTTTTACCTCTTTTCGTAGTGACCAGTATTACCCCGTTGGCAGCGCGTGAACCGTAAATAGAGGCCGATGCTGCGTCTTTAAGCACGGTAACGGAGGCGATCACGTTAGGATCAATGTTGTTGATAGAACCTTCCACACCATCGATAAGCACCAGCGGGTCCGGGTTTTTCAGTGTACCCCAGCCGCGGATACGCACCGTGCCACCGTCGCCGCCGGGCTTACCGTTGCCCTGTGTAATGGTAACGCCGGGCATAGTCCCCTGGAGACCGGCAGTGGTTTGGCCCACCGGCCGGGCGGCCAGCACTTCGCCGGACACCGTGGCTACCGCACCGGTCAGGTTTACTTTCTTCTGCGTACTGTATCCTACCACTACCACTTCCACCAATGATTTTGGGGTAACGGACAAAGGTATACGAAAAAAAATGTCGCCTTTTACAGGTTGTTGTTTGGTAAGGTAGCCAATACTGGAAATGGAGAGCACATCATCATCGGTTACACCTGGCAGCGAGAACTTCCCGTTTTCATCTGTGAGCACTCCTTTTGCCGTACCTTTTATGCCCACCGTTACGCCCGGCAAACCTGTGCCGGCGCTATCGGTAACAATACCTGTAATAGTTTTCGTGGGCGATGGGCTGCCAGGCGGGGCGGGCTTTGTGCCGGGCGCGGGGTTTTTCTTAATAACCACTGTGCCGTATTTGATCAGGTAGGTAAGCGGCAGATCTTTCAGGCAGATCTTCAATGCTTCTACCAGTGATTTGTTGGTGATATTCACGCTCAATGGCGGCGTATCAGCCAGCAGTTTTTCATCGCAAATAAACTGGTAACCGGTTTGTTTGCTGATGAGATCAAATACTTTGTCCAGCGGCATTTTGTTAACAGAGAGCTTCACGGTTTGAGCGCCGGCGCTAAGGGATGCCGCCATCAGCAGCCAGGCGATGAGTCCCATCACCATCCATGTGCGTTGTGTAGCCGGCATACGGCTCCTCCTCCCGTGGGAGTGGGCAATAGTGAACAATTCCATACTACCTTTTGGTTGAGATTAAATAAATGATACGTGGAGTAATGCCCTGGTTTAGTTTATAGCGACGGGCATTACGGTGATACGGTTTCCATTGATGGTGAAATGCACCCTTCCGGTTTGTTCCATTAATTCCAGCAGCTGGGTGATATTCTCTTTGCGGGTCATGCTGCCATACATCCGGATACCGGAAACATCGCCTTTGTATTCGATGTCTACATCATACCAGCGGGCGATCTGCCGCATGATTACCGGGATTTCCGCTTTGCGGAACCTGAACTGTCCTTCTTTCCAGGCCATTACTTCTTCCATTTCCGGGCGGGTAATTAAAAACCTGTCTTCTTTTTCAGCGATACTTGCCTGCTGACCGGGCTTCATCATTGTTGTAGCAACGCCCTGTGTTACGGTTACCGCGCCTTCCAGCAGGGTGGTTCTTACACGGTCTTCATCGGCATAAGCCATCACATTAAAATGAGTGCCCAGCACTTTCACTTCAATGCCGGACGTTTGCACGATAAACGGTTTTTCTGCCTGCTGTGCAATTTCAAAATATGCTTCGCCGGTGAGTATTACGGTTCTGCTTTTACCGGTGAACACAACGGGGAATTTCAGCGAGGAAGCGGCATTCATCCAAACCTGGCTGCCATCCGGTAATACCACCTGGTACTGCCCGCCTTTAGGTGTGCGGATAGTATTATACTCCGGCGCGGCGGTGTTGTTACCGGAAGCGGTACGATAAGCCAATCTGCCGCTGTCGAGTTTTATGATCTTCGTATTGCCCTGCTGACCTACAGTACCGGCGCCTGCTTCATCCAGCACAATGGTGCTGCCATCTGCCAGGATCAGCTCTGCCTTGTGACTACCCGGCTTTATGTGAGTATGCTTTTTTGAAACTAACGTTTTCGGCTGTACGTAATAATAGCGCCAGGTATAAATGCCCGCCAGGATGAAGGCCAGCACTGCTGCGGCGGCCATTGTTCTATAAAACGCACGTATATTTTTCCGGGAGAGATGGCGGAGGTTACCTGCTTCCGGCGTCATTTGCCGGGCCGTGGTATCTGTTTCTTCATGATCGTCTTTCCGCACCAATGCCTGCCTCAATGCAGCGGTAGCCATCACTTTATCGAACTGTTGCTGCAAACCGGTATCCGGAGCAGCGGTATACCTGTTTTCCGCCAGTATGCCTGCAATCATTTCTTCCAGTGCCGGCCCGCTATGTTCCTCCTGCATCAATACCTGCAGCCGCCTGCTTTCCTCCGGGGTAAGCCGGTTGCCAAGGTATTTCTCCAATAAATCTTTTAACTCATCGTGTAACATAAAACCGGGTGCAAAAACAACACTCTCATGAAGGGTTGCAGTAATAAAGACGAAAAAAGAATGAAGGGGAATCCTTTGTTACCGGAAAATTGTTATACTTCGTTTAACCGGTAACGTTATATGCTCATGTAACATGCTCCGCTCTTCTACCCATATATTTCCGGATGGCCGCAATAGACCGTGCAATATAATTCTTGGAAGTTACCCGGGAGATATTCATCTGCCGGGCAATTTCATCATGCGACATACCCTGGAAGCGGCTCAGCCGGAAGGCCAGCTGCAATTGGGCAGGCAACTGGTTTATAGCTGCATGCAGCTGGCCTTCCACATCTTTCAGTTCCAGCCTGTCCTGCGCCGAAGGAAGGTCTGATGCCATGGACACATGGCACCCTTCTTCCTGTACGGTAGGCAATACCCTTTTCCGGAACTCATCCAGGATCAGGTGCTTTGCCGTGGTATACAGGAAAGCATCAAAACGCTGTACTGCCAGCAACCGCTCCCGGTTCATCCATATTTTAATAAAGATCTCCTGTGTCAGGTCTTCTGCAAGCACAGGCGACTTAACAAACTGCAGGGCATTGGCATACATCCTGCTCCAGTAATGGTCAAATAACCGCTGGAAGGCAGGCTGATCCCCTGCTGCCACACGCAGTAACAGCTCCTTTTCATTATGTGGACTATCTTTCGGCAAGGAAGGTCATGGAATTTATTACAAAATAATCATTTCGCGGAATTACCAGTATTTATAAAGACGGTAAAAAAAATAAACCGAATCCTTCCTGTGCTGCTTT
Organism: Chitinophaga sp.; assembly: GCF_035564935.1. GTDB lineage: Bacteria > Bacteroidota > Bacteroidia > Chitinophagales > Chitinophagaceae > Chitinophaga. Next base: position 3,641 of record NZ_DATMTE010000210.1, read on the forward strand.
TTTTTAAATAATCACCTGGGAACAAATAACACCGCATCTGCCGCCACTATCCCGGTAGTTTTGTGGTTCCCTATTTCCACGTAGGCGCCGGTTCCGGCCTTCAGCTGGTAGGTGCCCAGGCTTACCCATTCTCCCGAAGTTTGCCCCTCTACCTTTATACTGGCAGCCGTAATTTCCACTTCCTTCACCCTGCTGCCATCATACACCTTTACGTGGGCATTGCCATCCAGGTTGGGGAGGCGGGGCACATAGGTAAATACTTCATACTTACCGGCCCGCTCAATAGCCGGCGAAAAGCGCACCGATTTGGGTACAGCTCCCTTGCTGTCGTCTGTAAGCATAGACGGGCCATAGCAGCCATGCACCATCTTTTTCCAATCCCCGTTCACGGTTACATGTTGTGCATCGTCGTCGTCTACCAGTATTTCAGCAGGACTGTTATCTGCCAGCGGGTTGGTACGGAGCATGGTCTGCACTTTCTGTACATCCGTTTCCTGTACGGGCACACGCTGGTCGATAGCTACTGCCGCCGCTGTGGCAGCAGATTGCGCCAGCACCATAAATACGGGTTCCATGCGGATAGAACCATAGGCAATATGCGAGGCCGATAAACAAACCGGTACCAGCACATTCTTGGCATCTTCGGGCTTTGGAATAATAGACCGGTAAGAGACAGGGTAAGGCCCAAAGCCACCTATCTGCACATCTCCCTCATTTTTTACCATCCCATTTACCACTATACGCTGGCAGTTATGGGAGTCCATGGTATAGGCGGCCATACCTACGGCATCGGTTACTTTTTCCCTGCCTTCGCAGTTAGCCTGGGTCATTACGTAGGCGCCAACCATACGCCGTGCTTCGCGTATATACAGTTGCGGCGACCAGTGCCCGTTGTCGGTATACTCGTCTTTCGGGTATCCCCATTGTAACATTTGCTTACGCAGATGGGGGGCTATCCTTTCGTCGTGGCCTATAAAATACAACAGGCCTTTCGTGTAAAGTTCATGTTCATGGATGAGCTTTTTCCGGGTAGCATCGTCTGCTTCGGGGTAATTGTAATTCATCCCGATCATATCCGTGGAAAAAGCGCCGTTATTATTGATGTCCGTTTTGCCATTGGGCATAAGATCCGGTTTGAGGAATCCTTTCAGGCTTTCCGGTTTGGTAACATCCAGCAGCCGTACCAGCAATTCGTAGCGCGACGGATCATAACCTTCCGGCTTTGTAATGGGAATGCTGTTTTCCGGCCGGTTGCTCAGGCAGATCCTGAAATTATATGCCTGCACCTTTTTATCGCCGGCTCCATGCGATGCCAGCGGTTCACTGCTGATGCCCCATAGCAGGCCGCTTTCGGGCTTACCTGGCACTTTGTAAGGGTCAATACCATCGGGGAACTGGTGTTTATTGAGCAACTGAACGCCGTTGTAGGTTTCCTGGTATTGTGCATTGGCCTCCCGCCCTACGGTATAGGAGATGCCGGCTTTTGCCATCAGGTCGCCTTCATAGGAGCAGTCTATAAACATTTTGGCTTTCACCACCTGTGCCGCCGGGCCATTCACAGTTATTTCCGTCACATACCCGTTTTGTTTTACGGCATTGCTGATCGTATACCCGTAAAGCACGTCTACCTTCCCGGCTTTGATATACTGCTGGAAGGTGGCTTCCGCTACATGCGGTTCAAAGATCCATTGCTCCAGTTTCCCGTAATGGGCGCCGATCCGGCGGTAAAAGTCGCGCGACAACCCGGTGATGGCATATTTGTTACCAATATCGGTATAGCCCAGCCCGCCGGAGGTAAGGCCTCCCAGGTGTTTTTCCGGCGATACCAGCAATACCGTTTTGTGCAGCTGCTTTGCTGTATAGGCTGCGATTACCCCTGCAGAGGTGCCGCCGTATACGCAGATATCCACCTCCCTGGGAGGAGCTGTATACCCGGAACTGTTAAGCGGAAGGAGATATCCTGTGCATAGAACGAGGATAGAAAAGAGTTTGATTTTCATACGTGAATAAATAACCGCCCTTTGGAAGACCGCTATAAGTATAAAGACGGAAAAAAATGTAACAGGAATGCGTCTCCCCTAAAAAAAATTTATGACAGCCGCTTAGTATCTTTGTCATCTTCTGCAAAATATAATTACCAGACACGGAAATAAACACCTGCATATGACAGCAACATCAATACTACTCGACGGAAAAGCATTATCCAAACAAATGGAAACGGAATTAAAGACCAGGGTACAGCGTATCATTGAAAAAACGGGGATAGTGCCGGTACTGGCCACCATCCTGGTGGGCGATGATCCTTCCTCTGAAGTATATGTGAAAATGAAAGGAAACGCGTGTGAGCGGGTAGGAATGACCTCCGTAAAAGTACATCTGCCCAAAGAAACCACTACCGCAGAGCTGTTGGACACTATTGAACAACTGAATAACGACCACCGGATCTGCGGCATCCTTTTACAACATCCTGTTCCCCACCAGATTGATGAAAGGGCCTGTTTTGATAAAATAGATATTAATAAAGATGTAGATGGCGTTACCTGCCTGGGATTTGGACGGATGGCGATGAGTGAACCCGCTTACGGCAGCGCCACTCCCGCCGGTATTATGAAGCTGTTAAAACATTACCAGTTGCCCCTTGCCGGCAAACATGCGGTGGTAGTAGGCCGGAGCCCTATCCTGGGTAAGCCCGTAGCCATGATGCTGTTGAATGAAAATGCTACAGTAACTATTTGTCATTCGCGCACCGGTAATTTACCGGAGCTGATCAAACAGGCCGACATTATTGTAGGCGCTGTAGGGAAGCCTCAATTCATAAAAGCAGAATGGATAAAAGATAATGCTATTGTAATAGACGCCGGCTATCACAAAGGCGGTATCGGCGATATAGAACTTACGCCACTGGCGAACAGGGTAGCCGCTTACACGCCGGTGCCAGGCGGCGTTGGCCCCATGACCATTGCAACGCTCATTGCACAAACAGTGGAATCGGCCGAAAAGAAAATGTTATCCTGATATAACAACAGCTGCAGGCATTAATAACCTGCAGCTGTTTTTTGTCTCTTTCTACCCGCCTGATTGTCGTATTCCCCCCCGGTTTGTACGGATATATCCACCTAAGTTTGTGGAAACAAAAATCTATGAGACAAGCACTGCTCCTGGAAGTAACTACCACCGGCAATACCCTTCAACAATTACTCAACTCCTTTAATGAGGAACAACTGAACACTGTGCCTTTTGAGGGCAGCTGGACAGCCGCGCAGGTGGCATCGCATATCTGCAAAGCCGGCGACTGCGGCGTGCTGTATGGCAGCGCTGTGCCTTCCGATCGCCAGCCGGATGAAAAAATACCTGCCGTAAAATCCGTTTTCCTGAACTTCGATACTAAAATGACTTCCCCCCAATTCATACAACCAGACGAAGGACATCTTCCCAAAGCATCGATACTGAAGGATACTGCCGCCACCTGGGAAAAGCTGACCACTGCCGCAGGCACGGTAAATCTTACTGATGAATGCACCAGCTTTGAAGTGCCTGGTTTCGGGCCTTTTACACGTTTCGAATGGATACAGTTTATCAACATCCACACACAAAGACATATACACCAGTTACAACGTATATACGACGCCGTTGTAAAGGCATAATACGGCCTATTTAATGTTCACGCCAATGCCGATCTGTGCCTGCCTGGTTTTCCACTCGTACCGGTCATCAATATCATTTACATTGGAGAGGCCGAGTACGTAGCGTGCATATACATGTAGTATATCGAATGTGAGTGTAGCACCGGCGGCCACGCCAAAGTCGCTGCGCTTAAAAGCGTTCCGGTTGTAGGTTAGGAGATTTTCATTATCGTAGAACAGGTAGCTGTATTGCGGCCCTGCATTAATGGTAATCAGTTTATTTATGTTATAACGTAACAGCAATGGCAGGGTAATATAACTGAGCTTAATACTTTTATTGGCATCGTCATTACTGGTATGAATATATTTTGCGCTGAAATCATCGCCGCGCTTGGGCGCTACCTGTGAAAACAGGAGTTCGGGTTGCAGACCCCACTTTTTTGAAAAATCATATTCGGCGTATACCCCTAATCTTCCGCCCAGTGTGTAGTTTGATTTAATGCCTGCGCCATCCAGTTTAAACATGTTCAGATCTGCCTTGATACCATAATGCAGTCCCTGCGCGCCGGCGGTAACAGCAAGGCAAACGAGCAGGTATACTGTCAATAGTCGTTTTTTCATAGCTGATGATTTTAACCATAAAGAAACGAATTGATCAGATGCGAATTGCTGCGCCGCAGCCACTAATAGATGATCCTGCTGTTTTTCACTATCACGCGGGATATTTTCTCGGCAGATCCCCGGGGATCATGACAGGTTCAGGTCCACTTTCTTCCCGGTTTTAACAGCCAGGTAGATGGCATCAATGATTTTGAGGTCTTTCACCGCCTCTTCTCCATCCACAGCTACTACCGGCTGTTTCCCTTCCAGGATGATGCCTGCCATTTCTTCCATCTGCACGGTTTGATGTGTAACATGGGGCTGGGTAAGTTCTCCTTTATTGGTGCGCCCGCGGATGGGACCATAGCCGGTGGAAGGTTGCATTTCAGCAAATCCCTTTTCACCGTTGAGATAAAAGCGGTCGAGGTAGTTCATATTATACGTAGAAAGACATGAAGCCACTGCCCCGCTGGGGAAACCCAACTGGAACTGGATGGTTTCATCCACGCCTTCTTTAAACTTCACCGGGTCGGTTTTTGTTTCCTGCGCGGTAACCCATACAGGATCTTCACCGGTCATATACCTGGAGCCATTAATAGCGTAGATGCCGATATCCATTAAGGAGCCGCCGCCGGCCAGCTCTTTGTTGAGCCGCCATTGTGTTGGATCTCCAATGCGGAAGCCACACTGGCCCTGGAAGAACATGATCTTTCCAAAATCGCCGTTCTTGCGCATACGGATCACTTCCAGCGTTTTGGGTTCAAAATGCATGCGATAGCCAACCAGCAGTTTTACATTGGCTTTTTTACAGGCGGCTACCATTTCCTGACCTTGTTTGGCATTTAAGGCCATCGGCTTTTCACAGATCACGTGTTTGCCGGCAGCGGCTACACGGATCACCTGGTCGTGATGCAGCCCATTGGGCGTGGTAATATATACCACGTCAATATCTTTATTATCCTTTATACGGTCGAAATTTTCATAGTTGTAGCAGTTTTTTTCGGGGATAGAGAACCGGCCCTGCCAATCCTTTATTTTAGACGGCGTACCGCTGATCACGCCTACCAGTTTTGCCTTTACGCAAGCCTGCATGGCCTCTGCCACGCGGGTGCCATAGCCGCCCAATCCCATGATGGCTACACGTAATACCGGGCCATCGTAGTTACCAAAGTCTTTCGCCCAGCCGGCCAGCGGCATCAGGGGCAGCACCATAGCGGAGGCGGCAATTTTCTGTATAAAGTTGCGACGAGTGTTCATAACGGGAAATTTGGGTTTCATTGATACCTTAATAATACAAAAATTATTAGTAGCATCCGCGAAAAAGTAAATGCCTGTGATAAGTGCCTATTCTTTAATTTACCGCGAATTGTGCTATCATCACCACAGGTTGATCATTGACAATCCTTTCCTGCTGTTATTCCTTTGCATTATTTAATCATCTATCAAAATGAGAATAGTAGCCATAGAAGAACATGTATCATTCCCGGAGATGACCGGCCTGCTTCCTGCCGGTACTTTGGATAAGCAAAGGCCCTCTGCTGCCGCCATTCAAATGATGCCAAAGCTGGCTGATATTTCCGGCGAACGTTTAAATTCTATGAACGGGTGCGGGGTGTCTATGCAGGTATTATCCGTTGAAAATACAGATGTAAACTTATTAAACAGCATCAATGCACCGGTATTTGCCGCAAAGTATAATGATCTGCTGGCGGAAAAAATAAAGGACTACCCCGGCAGATTTACCGCGTTTACACATCTTCCTATGACGGCGCCGGCAGCTGCCGCGGATGAGCTTGAACGCACCGTAACCCTGTATGGATTTCGCGGAGCAATGATCAGGGGGCTTACCAACGGTAAATTTCTTGACGCCCCTGAGTTTGCACCGGTTTTTGAAAGGGCTGAAAAACTGGGAGTTCCTATCTACATTCACCCGGGGTTGCCTCCGGCGCCAGTAATGGATGCTTATTACAGCAACATTGGGCAAAGTACCGGCCCTTTTAATGCCATTGCCTGCTGGGGATGGGGCTGGCATTCAGAAACCGCGATTCATGTATTGCGGCTCCTGGCTGCCGGTATTTTTGATACCTACCCGGGATTAAAAATAATTATAGGTCATATGGGCGAAATGCTGCCGATGATGTGGACACGGTCCGACAGGGCATTTCAACCCGGCAATGGCGGGCACAAT
>NZ_DATMTE010000211.1:0-1790 GCF_035564935.1 Chitinophaga sp.
AAACAATTATTGCAGGCCGGCCACAAAGTAGCGGCCACGTCCCGCAATAGTGAAAGCCTGATCGAAGCAGTAAATTTTAAAGGTGACGCCTTTCTGCCTTTAAGGGTAGAACTGGGCGACGATGAAAATGTGGCCGCTGCCATCGCGCAGACCCACCAAACCTTCGGCAGGATAGATGTGGTAGTGAATAATGCCGGTTATGGGATCGGCGGTAGTATAGAAGAACTGACCGACAAAGAGACCCGTGATAGTTTTGACGTCAATGTATTCGGAACAATCAATGTTATTCGTCATGTGCTGCCTATTCTGCGCGAACAGGGGTCGGGTCATATCATTAATATCTCGTCTATTGCCGGCATCGCTCCAGCCACTGGCTGGTCGGTTTACGGCGCGGTAAAACACGCAGTGATCGGTTTAAGCGAAGTGTTGGCCGATGATGTGAAAGATTTAGGCATTAACGTAACGGTCATTGCTCCCGGTGCATTCCGTACCAACTTCCTGAACGCTGATTCCCTCATGCTGTCGGAAAAGAAAATCGATGCCTATGCAGTCATTCGAGCTTCCCATGAGCGGTATGCCAAAATGAACGGCAATCAGGCAGGCGACCCGGAAAAGGCCGCAAAGGTGATGATCGAGCTCACCGAAATGCCAGAACCACCCGTGTACCTGCTTTTGGGCAGCGACGCCTATGCACGTGCATTTAGCAAACTCGATCTGCTAGCCTCCAGCTATAAGCAGTGGGAAACGTTGACAAAGTCGACCGATTATTAATCTAGCGAAGCAACAAGCTAAAACCGCTGCATAAGCTTTATGCGGCGGTTTTTCATCACCCCTCATTCAATTTAATTACAATTTTGCCAAAGGGACCACGATCCAGATGGTCAAGAGCTGCGGGCAAATCGCTAAGCGAATACTGCCTATCAATGATAGGTTTCATATTCGTCTGATCGATTGCGCGGACAAACCGTTCCAAAGCAAGTCGATGCCCCGTACCGATACCCTGGATTTTTACATCCTTAAACAATAGCGGCATAACCGGTGAAGAAATCTCAAAACCTTCCAAGGCACCGATCAGGGAAATCGTTCCACCAACAGCTACCGCCGCCGCTGCTTTACCGAGATGCGAACCACCAACCAATTCAAGAATGTGATCAGCCCCACGATTTTTGGTAATTCGATAGACGCCCTCAGCCAACTCTTCTTCATGGCGGTTAATCACGTGATCCGCTCCTACCTTTCTTGCACGCTCATGCTTATCAGCGGTTCCGGAAACAATCACTTCCGCGCCATGCATTTTGGCAATTTGGACCCCAAACAAAGCGACACCGCCCGTACCTTCAATCAATACCGTTTGGCCCGAATGTAAACCACCACGTTCCACTAAGGCAAACCAAGCTGTCAAGCCAGAACAGGGTAAGGTGCAGGCTTCTATGGCACTCAATGTTTTAGGCGCATGCACAAACCATTCTTCTGAAAATACAACATATTCTGCCAACACACCCGGATAAAAGCCTCCCAGTGTTCGGTAAGCTAAGGTTTTGGCATCTCCGGGGCGGGCACCATCTATCCAATCCGGTGTAAATGTCGATATTACTTTGTCGTCAATATTGAATCGGGTTACCTTATCGCCAAGCGCAACGACGGTGCCTGCGAGGTCTGAGCCCGGTGTAAAAGGAAAATGAAGCGGCAATCCACGGCCGGTTTCAATGACCATCTTATCACGATAGTTAAGTGAAACGGCCGATACCTTTACTAAAATTTCACCGCTTTTAGGTTCCGGGATTGGTACT
>NZ_DATMTE010000212.1:0-1877 GCF_035564935.1 Chitinophaga sp.
AAGACCGGGTGATGGGAGAGTTGTGTTTTATGAGAGCTTTTTCTTACTTCTATTTGGTACGTTTGTATGGAGGCGTGCCAATACATACACAATCGGTACAGGGTAATTCTGATTTTTACCCGGCCAGAAATTCAGTAGAAGAGGTGTATGATTTAATTTTTGATGATCTGAAAAAAGCCGCTGAAAAATGTATTCCCTATAGCCAGCAGCCTGCAAGAGAATTCGGACATGCCACAAAAGGCGCCGCGCAGGCCATGTTATCACTGGCATATCTGACCTATGGAAATACCCTGGATCTAAAAGGGCAAAGCGGTGAATCGAAGAACTTCTATCAGCTTGCAAAAAACTATGCAGATAGTATAATCCAGTCAAATGAATACTTTCTTATCAGTAATTACGCGGACTTGTGGAACGTAGACATGGAAAAAAACGCATACAGGGAAGTGATTTTCGGTATCCAGTTTACCCGTGATGGAACCGCAGCGAGCGCAAGTTCCAGGGGCAGCGAACTCGCCTATTTTTTACAGCCGGTCAGCCGCTTTAATATTTGCGGAAACCCAACCGATGGGGCAGGGGCCGGAACAACACGTCTTCAGCCCTGGTTTGTCCAAATGTATAAGGAAGGCGAATACGCAAACGATTACAGGTCTGAAGTTTCTTTTTTAACCAGGTGGAGCTATAAAGGTACAGCCAGGCAATCGATTACGTTTCCGGAAGTAGCCAGCTCAAATGAACTGGTGGAGCAATACCCGTATATAAATAAGTATATTGATCCAAAAGGACTACAGGCCAGGAATAATGAAAACGATTTGTATGTTATCCGCTTGTCTGAAGTATATTTAATAAAAGCGGAAGCGGAAAACGAGTTGAATGGACCGACCTCTGAGGCCTATGCTGCTTTTAATATGCTTAGACAGCGCGCCCGTTTAGCAGATGGCACTCCCCGTGCCACACCCGTTGATCTGCAACCTGGGTTATCTAAACAGGCATTCAGGCTTGCCATATTTAATGAAAGGGGACTTGAACTTGTTGGGGAAGGCCATCGATGGTTTGATGCCGTAAGAATGCGATACCTGGACAACAAGCGAACAATGGAAGAGTACCGGTACACCGAGTTCTATCCGGCCATGGATAAAAAGGCGCCCACTTACAATGCCACTACCCATACGTGGACAGGTGGTCTTGTGCAACCTTTAAATGTGGTAGCCTGGTCTTCTAAATTTTTACTCTGGCCAATACCAAGTTCTGAAATTGATGCAAATCCGAAAATGACGCAGAACACAGAATACGGTTGGTAATTACGCAATCATTTACGAAACAAGGATCCAGGTAGTTATAACAGGCTGCCTGCTCCGGTTCAATTTTAAACTGCTCAACTTTTTTAGATGAGACGCTACTCTTTTGCCACTATCCCCGTTGTGCTGGTTTTGATTTTGTATAACGCACCAGCTATTTGGGCACGGGATAGAAATAATTGTCTTAAAGATACGGTGACCAGTATTTCACCGCCTGATCAGGGCCGCGTGAACGAGATTACAAAAATGTTGATGGAAGATCCCAAAGGCTTTGGAGATCCTTGTAATAATCGTACACACTGGGATCAGCTAAAAGCATCAGGTCGTTATATCAAAGTTTTGAATGAGGCAGATAAATTAATGATACAAGGCCTTCCGGTATGGAATGAAGATGTTTATATGGGTTTTTTCACTAAGGGCGATTCGCAATCAGGAAAAGACATGCAGTCCAACCGCATGCGGGCATTCGTACAACTTGTTTGGGCGGAATGTATCGACAACAAAGGAAAATATGTTCCTGCAATTGAAAAAGCGCTGAAAGACCTGATCACCCAGAAGACCTGGGTACATCCGCGTAACTTT
>NZ_DATMTE010000213.1:0-3885 GCF_035564935.1 Chitinophaga sp.
TTAATCCTGATAATATTCACCGGTAGCTTCCTTTACGGAACGCCCGTTATAACAATAATAAAGATCGCAATAGCTTTATTTGTTGCGGCTATTCCTGAAGGATTACCTGTTGTAACCACATTGGTGCTTTCTTTTGGTATACTCCGGATGGCAAAACATAACGTCATTATAAAAAAGATGTCGGCTGTTGAAACACTTGGCGGAACAAATGTTATCTGCACGGATAAAACGGGCACGCTTACGCAAAACAAAATAGAAGTATCACTTATTCATGCAGCCGGTCTAACTGCTCATGTAAGCATTAATTCCGCAGGCACTTCTATGCTTTGGACAGAAAACAAGTGCATCTCTGAAACAACTGCCTATACTCATTTATGCAATATATCCGCATTATGCACCACGGCAAGCTATCAATTTAACGGCAATCATTCAATAGTTTCGGGGGATCCATTGGAAATAGCCCTGCTTAAAATGATACACGCCTCAGGCCTAAGCTCAACAAAATACCAGCAACAATTCATCAAAACAGATGAAATACCTTTCTCTTCAGAAACAAGGGTTATGTTTACGCGACACAAGAGAAACCCGGATCAGCTTTATTATGTGGCGGCCAAAGGCGCCGTGGAGGATATACTGGAATATTGCAGTTCCGTGGAAGATAAAAATGGTAAAAGCCAGATGGGCCCCAAACAGAAAGAACAATGGAATACTATTGCCGTAAAATACGCGCAATCCGGCTTCCGGATGCTGGCATTTGCTTACAGGGAAACAGTAAAACAGGAAGTATCTTTTACGCATGAGCTAACACTGGCCGGAATTATTGGTTTCAGTGATCCTCCGGCAGCAGGTGTGAAAGAAGCAATCAAAGAGTGTAAAGAAGCAGGTATAAGAGTGATCATGATAACAGGGGATCATCCGGAAACCGCAAAAAATATTGCATTGCAGTTAGGTATAACCACCCGTGAAGAAAAAGTGATGCCCGGCAGCAGGATGAAACCTTATGATCAGTTAACAGCGAGCGACCGGGTAAAATGGCTGAACACCAGTGTTTTCGCCAGGGTTAGCCCGGATCAGAAACAGCAGTTGGTTACTGTTCTGCAAGATGAAAAAATGATAGTAGCCATGACCGGGGATGGGGTGAATGATGCCCCGGCCCTGAAACAAGCCGACATTGGCATTGCCATGGGCATAAAAGGAACCCAGGTAGCCAGAGAGGCGGCAGATATCATCCTTAAAGATGATTCCTTTACTGCTATTGTATCTGCTGTTAAACAGGGCCGGATCATACTTGAAAATATCAGGAAATTTGTAATTTTCCTCCTATCCTGCAACCTGAGTGAACTGCTCGTAATTTCTATTTGCTCGTTATTCAACCTGCCCTTCCAGCTTTTCCCGTTACAGATCTTATTTATCAATTTCCTGACAGATGCCATGCCCGCACTTGCCCTCGGCGTAAGCAACAGCGGTAATCAGGTTATGCAGCAAAAACCTCATCCTGCAGGGACCCCAATAATTGACAAAAAAAGATGGATTGCTATATTTACGTATTCATTTATAATCACCCTCGCCACCCTGGGAGCTGTGGCCATCAGCTATCTGTTAGTTCATAACGGGGCACCAAGTAACAGGGCATACAACAATATTTTGTTCTATACATTAATCCTTACCCAGCTATTCCAGGTATTCAATATGACTTTTAAAAGGGGGATCGCATTTCATAAAACAGATGTATTTCGTAACCAGGCCATATGGTATTCAATAGCGTGTTGCATTGGGATCCTACTGGCTGCTTATTGGATCACGCCGGTACAAAAAGTGCTGCAAATTGTGGAAATAGGCGGGAAAGACTGGAGCATTGTAATATTATGCACAATTTTAGCTATTGTTATTATAAGGCTCATAAAAAAGTGGGGCTGGGTTATTTAATAAGATAATGCGCCTTTCCATACAGGTGAAGACGCATTACTTCATTCTCAACATCAGCATAAAATATATTCCTCTTTATTCATGCGCAATAAACACCGGCATGACATGTTCATTTATTGCTTCAGTAGCGAAACTTTTCCTGATTAATTCAGAAAGTGGTGAACGGCCAAAAGATCCACACACCAGCAGTGGCTTCTCAATATCTGCTATCCAGGTATCGAAATATTTTTTCGGATCCCCCTCCAGTTTATGAATGGTGAGATCAGTAAAATGCCTTGCTACCAATTCTTCCACCAGTTGCACCTCAGGGATATCTTTGCTTTCCTTATTAGTTGCGTATACGAGCACCGCTTTCTTAAAGGAAAGCTCAGGCATCAGGTTGCAAAAAGATTTAATTGCAAATGCAGATTGCTCACTGCCATCATAGGCAAGCACAACACTTTCGGGAAAACAGGTTTTCTCCGGAACTAGTAATACCGGGCATTCCGCGTTATGCAAGGCCAGTTTCAGATATTCGTTAGGCGTTTCAGTACCCAGGTTCTCGTAGAACTTCTCGCTTCCCAGTATCAGCAGATCGGCAAACCGTGTTTCTCTTCTCAGATCTTCCAAAGATGAATCATATGCCGCTTTATGCACCCTGTATTCAATATGCCTCCGGACGCATTCTTTCTCAAATATCACTATGTTTTCCACTACCAGTTCATCACTATAGCTTTCCAGCGTAGGTTCAAAAACGGAGCCGGTAAGAAGGGCAGAATTCCATGAAGGCGAGAAATCCATTTTAGGCAAAAAAGTGCCCACCAGCAGCAGTGGTGAGATTTCGTTTAACCTGCCCGCAAATTCCAAAGCCCCTTTGGAAAAATGATCAGCATCCAGGGCCAAAAGTATTTTTTTCATATTGTTGTTATTTAAATTAATTAGCTATAAACGGGTAATAATGATTTACATTTATTCCATTTTCCATCTTTTCAAATGCGGTAGCCGGCTAATGGTTGCTTCCAGTATATCTTCCGGCAATTTTTGCTTATCCATTACACGGATCATATTTGCTTTCATATCGTCGAGCGATAAACCCGGATGCGTAAATTCCCCGTGTTGGTAACAATATTTACAGTATTCATGGCTGGGAGTACCATCTGTTTCCGTTCCCAAAAGGGTGGCATTGTCCAATGGCATACCGCAGCTCTGGCAAATTTTATTATTTTCCATACCCTTTATTTTTGTCATGATGAAGGTAACATCAATAGCTAACAACACGAATGACTACCGTCATGCCCCATCCTGATCTCCATCCCCTAGCAGGCAGCACTACCTGGTTTCCCTGTTGAACACCGCCATTTCCTGTTGTAACCTCGCCCCGGACCATCGTCCGTTTGCCATCATACGCTTTATAGTATACAAGGCATCTCCCCGCCTTCCGTTTAGCTGGAAAGCAGCCCTGTAACCATTTGATTTCAACTGATTGATAATGCTGTCATTCCACTCTCCAAAAGGATAAGCAAAATAGCATACCGGTTTACCTGTAATTCTTTCCAATGTTAGCTTCGGGCGGCTCAACTGCTTTTTCCAATCCATGCTGCCGGTAGCGTATAAATGCGGATGGTCCCAGGTATGCGCCCCGATAACATGTCCCTGGTCTGCAAGCATCCTTATCTGTTCCCCGGATAAATAACCAGGCTTGCCAATGGTGACCGTCATTACAAAAAAGACACCCCTGAATCCATAATGGCGCAATAGCGAATCGGCTATAGAAAAATGTTCGCTATGTGAATCATCAAAAGTGATTATGAATGCTTTGGCAGGCAACCTGGTATTCCCCGTTAAACAGGCTATTAACTCATCCGGCAATATAGTATGATAACCACTGTCCGAAAGCGCCTTCAGTTGATCATTAAACTGCTTACTGCTAATGTGCATTAAGTCGTTTGTATGATTTCCCCCTTCATAAATATTGTGATA
>NZ_DATMTE010000214.1:0-1727 GCF_035564935.1 Chitinophaga sp.
ATTACCGCTTTAAGGATCGCTACCTGTTCACGGTGAGTGCCCGGGTAGATGGTTCATCACGTTTCGGTATTAATAATAAATATGGATTCTTCCCTTCCGGCGCATTTGCCTGGCGGGTATCCGACGAAAATTTCCTGAAGAACAGCCGCGTCATCAGCGATCTGAAACTGAGGGTTAGTTATGGCATTACCGGTAATGATGGCATCGGCCTTTATAATTCCCTCCCGCAATACACCATTGGGAAAACAGTGTTTAACGACGTTGAGGTGCTGACCAACCAACTTTCGCGTATCGAAAGCCCGGATCTGAAATGGGAGAAAACTGCCCAGCTGGATATTGGTTTTGATGCCGGTTTTATGGGCAACCGGCTTACTGTAGTGGGCGATTATTACGTGAAAAACACCAGCGGGCTGCTGTTATATGTGGATCTGCCAGCCACTACAGGCGCCACCAGTGTATTACGCAATATCGGCAGCGTACAGAACAAAGGCTTTGAACTCGCAATTACCTCGGTAAATATCGACAAAGGCGGGAACGGGTTTAAATGGACCACGGCTGGTAATGTTTCTTATAATGAAAATAAAGTAGTATCACTTGCGAATGGCGTGGATCATTATTTTTCAGGATTAACCATTATAGAAGTCGGAAAGCCGCTGGGCTCATTCTATGGTAATGTATTTGATGGTATATGGCAAACAAAAGAACAGATTGCCGCTGCAGGCCCATTAGCGCAGGCCGGCAGTTTGCCGGGTGCATATCGTTGGAAGGATATAAACGGCGATGGCATCTACAATGAGTCCGGCGATCGTAAAGTGTTGGGTAATGGTCTTCCTAAATTTATTTTTGGGTTCACCAATAATTTCTCCTACAAGGGTTTTGACTTTTCTTTTTTCCTGCAGGGCGTGCAAGGCAACAAGATCTATAACAATTACACTACATTGATCGATGCACAATATAACCACCTGAAATCATATTATGTAAACCGGTGGACTGCCACGAATCCCAGCAATTCGGCCGGGGCTATACGCCAATGGGTTTTACCGGCTGTTTCTGATTATGCAATAGAAGACGGCTCATTTTTACGATTAAGGACTGTTACTTTGGGTTACCAGCTGCCAGGTTTTACAAAGGTCATAAGGAGGGCCCGCGTTTACATCAGTGCACAGAACCTGCTTACTTTCACTAATTACACAGGCTATGATCCTGAAGTCAACGGCGATTTCAACAGTAATACCCAATATGGGGTAGATAACTTCAATTACCCGCCGTCGAGGATCTACACGCTTGGTTTGTCTATTTCTTTATAATTAAATCCTGATAAAGATGAAATCACAATATAAGTTATCGAACAAGGCGCTGTTTGTACGCGGGCATGCGTTGCTGTGCGGTTTTCTGGCTATAACAATGATTTTTGGGGGAAGTTGCAAAAATAACCTCGTTGAGGTTCCATATTCATTCCTGGGAGAAGAGAACTCTTTCAAAACGGCAAGCGACGCCACTGTTGCACTTGATGCGGTGTACGACAGGCTGCGCGACATTTATAACATGACGATGATCAATCTGGCAGATGTAAATTCTGAGGAGCTGACTGTGCAATCAAATGTTGGCGCAAGCATACTGGAACTCGATAATAATCTTTATTCGCCATCCAATCCTTCTTTTGATGCGTTTTATACAAACTGTTATTTAACGATCGACAGGGCAAACAGGGTAATTAAGAATGTACC
>NZ_DATMTE010000215.1:0-16508 GCF_035564935.1 Chitinophaga sp.
AATATTAAAATAATAACTCCGGCAAAAGCTGCTCTGGTTATATAAATTATGGTGAAGATAGGAAATATTGAACTGGGAGAATTCCCTTTATTACTGGCGCCCATGGAAGATGTGAGCGATCCGCCTTTTCGTGCGGTGTGCAAGGATAACGGGGCTGATCTCATGTATACAGAGTTCATATCTTCTGAAGGATTGATACGTGATGCTATCAAAAGCCGTAAAAAACTGGACATTTTCGATTACGAACGCCCGGTAGGCATCCAGATTTTTGGGGGGGATGAAGAATCCCTGTCGCTTGCTGCACAAATTGTAGAAGCCACCAACCCCGATCTGCTGGATATCAATTTCGGCTGCCCCGTAAAAAAAGTGGCCTGTAAAGGAGCCGGCGCCGGTATCCTGAAAGACATCCCTAAAATGGTTAAACTTACCGCCGCTGTGGTAAAGGCCACGAAGCTGCCGGTAACCATCAAAACCCGTTTGGGCTGGGATGAGGAAACCAAAAATATTGAGGATGTAGCGGAAAGGCTCCAGGATGTAGGCATCAAAGCGCTTACTATTCATGGCCGTACCCGTACCCAGATGTATAAAGGCAGCGCCGACTGGACCCTTATCGGAAAAGTAAAAAACAATCCACGCATACAAATCCCTATCTTTGGTAACGGTGACATATGTACGCCGGAACAGGCAATCGCTGCCAGGCAAAAATATGGCGTGGATGGCGTAATGATAGGAAGGGCTGCCATCGGGTATCCATGGATTTTCAGGGAGATCAAGCATTTTATGAAGACAGGCGAACATTTAGCCCTGCCAACTGTTTTGGAGAGAGTGGAAGTCTGCAAAAAACACCTTCACCAGTCTGTTGCCTGGAAAGGAGAAGTGGTAGGCATACTGGAAATGCGCCGGCATTATACAAATTACCTCAAAGGGTTACCGCATATAAAGGAATTCAGACAACAATTAGTAACTTACAATACATTAGCTGAGATTGAGGAAGTATTAGACGCGGTTGTGTTACAATACAAGGACCATATATTCGAAAGGGCTGCTCCACAGTTAGCTGCACACGATTTTCTGCCGGCAGATAATGAAATGGCCGGTTGTAACGTTTACGGATAAACGGATGAACCCCGGGATATAAAAAAATAAAAATTACTTTCACATGACCACAATTAAAAATCTGAAAAATGAAGTCTGGAAAGACTTACAGATTAAAAACAAATCTGCCCTGCGTAAAAAATACGCCGTTTCAAACATGGGGAGAGTGATCAGTTATCATGAAAGTACCGAAGATGGTAAGCTGCTCACGGGGTCTACCGTGGAAGGCTATACGGTATTAAACGTAAAGCCTGCAGATAGCTACCAGTCACTCTACCTGCACCGGGAAGTGGCTAAACTTTTCAGCAAAAAAGGAGGACGGGCACATAAATATGTGATTCACCTGGACTACGATAAAAAGAACAATAAAGCCTCCAATCTTCAATGGGCCACCAAGGAGGAAATGGAAGAACATCAGCAAAAAAGCCCGGCTAAGCTGGCCTACAAGGAAAAGCAACGCAATCGTGTGAAAGGGCTGAAATTAAATGTTTCCAAAGTAAAGAGCATCAAACGCCTGCTTAGCAAACCAGGTAAAAAAACAATGAAGCAAATCGCCGAACAGTTCGATATCAGCGAAATGCAGCTCTACCGTATCAAAAGCGGTGAAAACTGGGGACATGTAACACTGGATTAAAGCCTGGTTTGCCAGGACTGATCATATATGATGTTGTCTGACAATGGCCATACACTTAGTATGGCCATTGTTACTTGGCTTAAGCCGGCTTTACGTATAGCGGCCGCCGTTAGAGCACTCCACGGGCCATTTCCCCTAATACCTTCCGGTAATGTGCGCTATCCTGCAGCACCGGTTCATAACCCAGTAATATCACCTGTTTTCGTGCACGCGATAACGTTACCAGCAGCTTCCTGTCTACCTCTATCTCCTCTTCTTCCCATTGAAACTGCCCAAGGCATTGCAGCGTTTGCACCTGCGCAGCATGATATACCGCCAGCGACACGATGATGATGTCATTTTCAGAGCCCTGGAACCGTTCTACGGTATCTATATTAATATCCTGCAGCGCTTCATCATCTGCAATCAGCTCCCGGATAAGACTGATCTGGGTTCGCCAGGGTGTTACCACCCCTACGGTATCTTTACTGAAGCCTGCTCCGTAACGGGCTTTCAGGTGATGCAGTAAAGACGCCACCCATTGCGCTTCCGTTTTATTCATTTTGGAGCTGGCCTCGTAGGGGCTGCCAATAAATATTTTTCTTCCTAAAGACAGGATCCTTTCCCAGCCTAAATGTTCCTGAACGGCAAGCGTGTCAAAACCGGCTTTCTGTTCGTCCTTCCCGGAAGATAACTGTCCTGCGTAGTAATGGTTTACCAACGCCGCGATGCTGTCGTGCATCCGGAAGTGTGTATTCAGCATGCCCCAGGCATGGCGCCAGTGATTTGTTTTACAGCGTTGTATCAGCCGTTCAAAAATGGAGGTCCGCAGATCCCGGATGCCTAGTTCCTGCAAACAGGGAGCTTTCACCTGGCAAAACCAGGCTTCCTGCGCCACTACTGGCGGTAATTGGTTCTGGTCTCCTATCAGGATAAATTTCCGGAAAGGCATCAGCAGCCCCAGCAACTGCGGCTCTGTTAGCTGGGAGGCTTCGTCCACGATTAAGGTATCGGTAGGAATCCCCATCATTGTGAGCTGTTCCAGCCGGGTAGCCATGGTAGCCACTGTGGCCACAAATACCCGGTGCCCGGTAATATAGTTCCTGGCATCGTCCAGTGAGCCTTCCAGGCAGTACTGCCGCAGCGTAAGCGAAGCATCAGCGTTACGCCCACCCATACGCAGGTGCCTGATGTTTTTGGCTTCCAGCTTATGGCATATTTCTTCCACTGCCTTGTTGGTAAAAGCAACAATAACCACATAGTGATCCTGTTTTACCATCTCTCCTACTATAGTGGTAAGCATGGAAGATGTTTTACCTGTGCCGGGAGGCCCCTGCAGCAGGTAGTAATCCTGCGCTTCCAGGGCCTGTTTCACAATCTGCTCCTGGTTAGCATTGAACATGGCGGGTGTGGTGTGCTGTAAAGGATACCAGCGTGGCGTGGTAAGGCCCAGCAGCATATTGGTGCGCTCGCGGTAAAGCGGGGAGATCACATGGAAAAGAGATGCAGTGGCTGTCCAGTAGTTGGATTCGTAAATGTCGTGCTCAATGATCCATTCATCGAATTGCCGGAGAAAATCGAGGGTCATCTGCCGGTTATTCAGGGAAAATGCCAGCTGATCTTTCCCGAGATCTTCTATCCTGCCCTTTAGCAGCTGTTGCTGCAAAGGTTGTAATTCTGTGCTGGTACGCGGATAAATAATAGCTGTATCTCCCTTACGGAAATTATGGCTAACGGGCACGACTATATCAAATAACACCGAGCTGTTAACGGAATCAAATTCCCGGAACCGCAGCCCGGGGATGATATTGAAGCGCGACAGCTTATCCTTTTCCTGTTGCAGCCACAGTGCAGCAAAACCATCGGCATCCTCCTCCCGGTTAATTTCTGAAAACATGCCACACTTTGCCTGCAGGTATTCCCGCAGCATAAAAGCAAGGAACTCATGGTAGTAGGCTTTGGCCACAGGAGGCGCTGTTTGCCAGGCCTGTTCAAAGGTAGTGAAATGAGCTGCGCTGAAGGAAGGCAGGCCCAGCGCTGCTGCAGTGGTAATAGCGCCAAGTATGTCAGATTCTCCTCCCGCAAGCCGCAGCAGCATGGCAACTACTTCGTTGCGTAGCAGCAGGAGGTCATTTTCCATATGGTGTGTGCTGCTTACATTACGCAAAGGAGTGGTAGCAGCCGCGGAGTACAGGATGGCCGAACCGCCCTTCCTGTGCCGCCCAAAGGCCGATCGCAGCAGGAGGTTATATCCTACCACCTGCATTTCATGGTTTTTCCAGGTGTTGAAGTCGGGACATCTCCCGCTTTTCAGTTCAAAAATTTCTTTCCGGTATTCGTCGCTGTCGTCTTCCGCCATCAGGTCGAGCCGTCCTTGCAGCCCGTATTGGGCGGAGAAGAAGGTGGGTTCTATTCTTACTGGTTTATCCTGCAATTCTTTTACGGTATTGTGCAGGTTGCCCCAGTGTTGCTGCCGGATATCGCGAAACATTTCATTGATCTTTTCCCGGCCGTAAGCGGCTGCCTGAAGCACGTTTTCTGCCACTGCCTCTACAAAGGAGCTTTTGAAATCTATGCTGCGGTTACGAAGCATTTCATCCAGCAGGGCATTTACCAGGTTACCTTTAAATGCCGCCGGGCCGGAGGCCTGGGGTATAAGTTTTTTAACAAGATATAATAACCGGTTGGGGCCTTTGTGGGTAAAGCATTCTGCCAGGTCGCTGATGTCTATCAGCAGATCCGGTTCCAGTACCACCTGGCTTTCGCTGGTAGTCGTGTATTCGTGACCGTTATCACCCTGGCGGCAGTGGAGTATATGAATGGTGTCGTATGGGCGCAGCAGCCCATGAAGGGATACCACCGAAGCTGGATCCATGTGTTCCAGCAGGAGCTGGAAATCGCCCTGTTCATCATTTTTAACATCCAGTAACAGGGTATACTTACCCAGTGTATTGGTATTGAGCGCACCAACGGCAGTTACCATGCATTTCAGCAGGGCGAGGCTACCGGGGCGGTGTTGCCAGGCAAGCGATAGTTTGTGTGAGCCGGTGGAAGCGTATAAGGCAGTGAGTGCTGGCGGTGGTGCAGCCTGGTAGCACCAGGCAACAGCTGCTGTAAGGGCTTTGATGCACAGGAGGTGTTCGGCTTCCTGCAGGGGAAACATTCCCCTTGTAGCTTTATTGGTGAGTATCCGAAGAGCGGTCAGTTGCTGGTGGATATCGGGGGGAACAGTTTGCCGGTCGAAATAAAACTGCATACGTGCGAAAAGATTCCCGAAAGAGCGGGTTTCTTTCCTGGTCAGATCCCGGAAAAGGATTTCCAGTATTTGTTTATAGTGACGGGTCTTATCTTCCGTATCTGCTATACTGTGGGCTTCTTTTATCCTCGCGTAAAACGCAGCTGCTGTGTGTAATGCCTGCATACTGCAAGGTAATGAATCGTTGTCGTTTGCATGGATGCGGCATTTGTTATACCTTTCTTGCGATTTATAATGTAATCTTCATTTTTTATGTCAGCCAAAAAAATAGCCATTATAGGTGGAGGAAATCTGGGCTCGGCCATTGCCCGGGGATTGCTGAAGAGCGGGTTTTCCAGGGCCGGCGATATCATTGTTACCAAGCGTGATACCTCTACCCTCACAGATCTGCGTGAGGCAGGAGTGCAGATAGAAACGGATAATGATATTGCCATCCGCGGAGCGGAAATAATTGTGGTAGCGTTAAAGCCCTACAATGTGCGGGAAATATTGCAGGAGTTCAAAAGTTCTTTTGACCCCGCAAAGCATATACTGATCAGCGTGGTGACCGGTGTAAGTATCGACGACCTGGAGCATGTAGTGCCTGGTATGCCGGTAGTACGGGCCATGCCTAATACGGCTATTGCCATACAGGAATCTATTACCTGTATTTCTCATAAGCATGCCACGGAAGAACAGATCCGGTATGTGAAAACCATGTTCGACCAGCTGGGCGCTACCGTAACGATAGATGAAAAGCTGATGGATGCCGCTACGGTGCTGGGCGCCTGTGGTATTGCCTTTGCGCTTCGTTTTATCCGCGCAAATATCCAGGGTGGTATTGAAATAGGTTTTGATGTGCGTACCGCCAGTTTAATTGCTGCACAAACGGTAAAAGGAGCTGCAGAGCTGCTGATCCGGGAAAACCGTCATCCTGAAGAGGAAATTGATAAGGTAACTACGCCTAAAGGCTGTACTATTGCCGGGTTGAACGAGATGGAACACCAGGGCTTCAGTTCTTCCCTGATAAAAGGAATAACAGCTTCTTATAATAAAATTGTAAAAGACTAATCTTTACGGGGATACTCGAAGAAGAGGAACTTTTTCTTTGCCAGGTCAAAATCTTTCCAGCTATCGGTATCTGCCTGGATACCAAAGATGCCGGTAGTGGGAACATTGTCTATCCTGATCTCTTCTGTAAGGTAATTGGCAAAATCGGTGATGCCGGGGTTATGGGCAAAGATGGCCACGGCGCCAAAGTCGTCGTCAATTTTGGTGATTACCTTAAGGAAGGTAGCGGCATAACAAAGATATAGTTCTTCTTCCAGCAGGATTGCCTGTTTGGGGTAGCTCCATTCACTGGCCATTATTTTAGCGGTAGACCTGGCTCTTTTCGCCGGGCTGGAAATGATCAGTTCCGGCACCATGCCCCGTGTAATGAGGCGCTGTGCCATTTCGGGCGCATTTGCTTTTCCCCGTTTATTGAGGGGCCGGTCAAAATCATCCATGTCCGGATCGGTCCAGCTGGATTTAGCATGACGTATAAGTAGTAATGTTTTCATGGGCTGAAAACCTATAATTATCTATAACGAAAATACAGATTTTACAGGAAGTTAACTTGTTACACTTATACTGTCTGAAGAGGTTGGGTTATTTAAGATAAAATTAACATGAAAACAAATAGTCATTCAAATAATAAGAGATCTGATCCTCCGGTTCAAAAAACAGATCTTTTGAATGCCGGATGACCAGATCCCTGGTTATTTATACAATTAATATCCTCTTTCGTTTTTGCCTTCCATATAGTTCATGAATGCTTTATTTACGACGCGGTTACCACCGGGGGTTGGATAGTTACCGGTAAAGTACCAGTCGCCCAAATTATTCGGACAGGCTTCATGGAGGCTTTCGATAGATTGGTAGATCACTTCTATTTCCGCTTTAATACCACCCGGGTTGAGGATTTCGGCAATTTTAGCAGAGATCTGTTCGGGGGTAAACGGTTTATAGATATTTTTCACTACGTTTTGCGCATGAAGGGTATTGGTGCGTTGCAGTTCCTTGCAGAGGCCATAGGCTTCATTCAGGATATGTTCCTTGCCGTGATCTTTCAGGAGGCCGATAGCTGCCTGGAAGGCCACAAAATCACCCATTTTGCTCATGTCGATGCCGTAGCAGTCGGGATAGCGGATCTGTGGCGCCGATGATACAATGATGATCTTTTTGGGGCCCAGGCGGTCGAGCATCTTAACAATACTTTCTTTCAGCGTGGTGCCGCGTACAATCGAATCATCTATCACCACCAGGGAATCAATACCGGGCCTTACCTTACCATAAGTGATATCGTATACGTGTTGTACCATTTCATTACGGCTGGAGTCTTCCGTGATGAAGGTGCGCATTTTCACATCCTTGGTGGCAATCTTATCAATACGGATACGGCGGTTCACCATTTCGGAGAGCTTTTCCTCATCGAAATCGTTACCCCAGGAGAGGATACGTTCTACTTTTATTTTATTGAGATAAGCTTCCAGTCCTTTTAACAGGCCATAGAACGCTACTTCAGCGGTGTTGGGAATAAAAGAGAAGATGGTATTTTTGAGGTCATTGTCGATGGCCTTCAATACGGTGCCGGATAAGTGCCTGCCCAGTGCAGTACGTTCCCTGTATATTTTCTCATCATTACCACGGGAGAAGTAAATCCTTTCAAAGCTGCAGGCTTTACGTTCTTTGGGTTCGAGAATTTGTTCAATACTGTAGTCGCCATTGTTTTTCACGATCAGCGCGTTGCCGGGCATGAGTTCCAGCACTTCATTTTCGCCTACATTAAAGGTGGTACGGATGGCAGCCCTTTCGGAGGCGGCCACAATCACATCATCATTAACATAGTAGTAGGAAGGACGGATACCATGTGCATCGCGGATCACGAAAGCATCTCCTGAGCCAATCAGGCCACAGGTGTGGTAACCACCGTCGAACATGGAAAAGGCTTGTTGCAGGATCTTTTTGATATCCAGGTCGTTGCTGCCTTCATTGTCTTCTTTGGCGAGGAAATGATGCACCACTTCCAGCATGGCAGCCAGATCGCTGTTTTTGTGTACTTCGCCGGGTTGAGCTTTTGAAAATTCGAACAGCTCATCCGTGTTTATCAGGTTGAAGTTCCCTGCCATAGCGAGATTGCGGGCGGGAATGGTATTATAGCGCACAAACGGGTGGCAAAGTTCCACGTTGTTTTTACCCTGGGTAGCGTAGCGGATATGACCCATCATGAGCTCACCGAGGAAACGTACGTGGCCTTTCATCAGGCCGGGATATTTGGTGATTTCCGGTTGATATTTTTCTATCTCCTGGATCTCATCCCGCACTTTCCCGAAAATATCCCCGATAGCCTGGGGTGCTGCACTGCGGATGCGGTGCATGAAAGGAACACCGGGTTCAGTGTTCAGTTTCACGGTAGCCAAACCAGCGCCATCCTGGCCCCTGTTGTGTTGTTTTTCCATGAGCAGGTATAGTTTGTTCAGCCCATAGAAAACACTCCCATATTTTTGTTGGTAGTAGGAAAACGGTTTTCTTAACCTTATAAATGCCAGACCGCATTCATGTTTGATCGCATCACTCATGGCAGAAAATTGAAGTCGCAAAGGTACGCCAAAAAAGGAGAAAACCAGAAAGCGATTGGTAAAGCTATCAGCCTTTGCCTATTCCGTATCAGCTTAAAAAGAAGCGGGGATAAAAGCTTTCGCTCCTATCCCCGCTTAATGAATAGCTTTATGATTATTGTTTGGCCAAGCCAGCCATCCATTGGCTGATGTGGTTACATTCTTTATATTGATCGTCTACATGTACATAAAAGGTAGGAATCTTTTCGACGAGCCATTTGTTGATGGCTTCCGCGCGTTTGATATCCAGTGTTCTTTGCTGGATGCGGGAATAGTCGTCGGTAAGGTTTTCCCGGTGTGGCTGGGTGCGTGTTTTCAGGTAAACGATCCGCACGGCTGCACGGCCATTTTCATCTGTAAACTGCACCGGTGCAGAAATCTGGCCTGGTTTCAGGGTATCCAGCATCATTACAATATCTCTTTCTGTAGGATCATCCAGCTGATCAATGGTGATCAGGGTGCTTCCATCGCCGGTTTTCGACTGCATCATACCGCCATCGAATTTGGCGCTTGGAGCATCGCTATATTTCGCTACAGCTTCTGAGAAGGTAATTTTTCCTGCCACGATGCTTTTACGGATCGAATCCAGTTTGGCGGTATTGGCGGCCAGGTCCGATTTGGTTACGGCAGCCCTTACAAGGATGTGCTGCACGGTAACATTATCGCCGGAGCGTTTCAGCATCATGATCAGGTGGTAGCCGTGTTGCGATTTAACAGGGGAAGACATTTCTCCTTCTTTCAAACGGAAGGCTGCTGCCAGGAAGTCGGGATCCCAGGTGTTTTTATCGTTACGGTTCAGGGTGTATACGCCTTTGTTATCTTTTACGCCCGGATCTTCGGAGTAAAGGATAGCAAGGGAGCCGAAATCTGATTCTTTATTCTGAACACGTTTTTTGAAATCGAGGATGCGATCAATAGCGTACTGGTCCATTTCGCGGGTGGCCTTTGGCTGGAGCACCAGGGTACCTATTTCCAGTTCGGACTCATAAAAATGGAGGCTGTCTTTCGGGATAGCATCAAAGAAGCGTTTTACTTCTGAGGGTGTTACTTTTACCGGTTCAACGATTTTGTTGCGCATTGCCTGGGCCAGCAATCCTTCTTTGATAGGCTGACGGAAGCGTTCGCGGAGCTGATAAATGGAATAGCCGGTAATTTCCTTCATTTTTTCTTTACTGCCGTACATCGATTCAAAGTACCGGATACGGTTTTCCATCTGGGCTTCCACATCGCCGTCGCTTACGGGTAAGCTGTCTCTTTCCGCCTGTAACACCATTACTTTCTGGGAAATCAGCATTTCCAGTGTTTTGCAGGCTGCGTCCGGCGGCAGGTTACCATCGGGCGAGTTATGCTGCTGGTCGCTGAGAGCTCCGTCCATATCGGATTTGAGGATGATTTTATCCCCTACAACGCCGATAATTTTGTCTGCCACCAGTTTTTGCTGGGCCGTAGAAGCCTGCCATAACAGCAAAGCGCCTGCGGATAATGCTAAAAGTTTCTTCATACAAAAGCGGTAAAAACCAAAAATAACCATTTAAAAGTCAGTAGTATAGGGAAAGTCGATGGATTTAACAAAAGTTTAGATAAGCTGCCGCCTTTTAGCCATAAGCATCTTAGCCAAAAAAAGCGAAGAAAATAACGATGCCAGGTTTTGTACGATGGATCATTATTTTCTTCGCTGTATGTTACTTTAAGCGGTGGCCAGAAGCTACCGGCTTTTTATAAAGTTCTCTTCACTTCTACTTCTTCGAACCCTTCGATGTAATCGTTTGGTCTCAGGTCGCTGTATCCGCGTACGCTCAAACCGCACTCCATGTTGGCTGCTACTTCTTTCACGTCATCTTTATAACGTTTCAGGGAGCCGAGTTCGCCGGTGTGTACCACGATACCGTCGCGTACTACGTTGATACGGGTGTTTCTTGTCAGCTTGCCATCGACAACGAAGCAACCTGCCACAGTAACCTTTTCGAATTTGTAAGTTTCGCGCACCTGTACGTTGCACACCACTTTCTTCTCGATTTTTGGTTCCAGCATACCTTCCATGGCGCTCTTGATTTCATCGATCGCGTCGTAGATGATGGAGTAGTTACGGATCTCGATATTTTCTTTTTCCGCGAGCTTGGCAGCCTGGGAAGAAGGCCGTACCTGGAATCCGAGGATGATGGCATCGGAGGCGGTTGCCAGCAATACGTCGGATTCTGTGATCTGACCTACTGCTTTGTGAACGATGCTGATCACGATTTCTTCGGTAGACAGTTTCTGCAGGGAATCGCTCAATGCTTCCACAGAACCATCAAAGTCGGCTTTGATGATGAGGTTCAGCTGTTTGAAGTTACCCAATGCCAAACGGCGGCCGATTTCATCCAGGGTGATATGTTTCTTGGTACGGATACCTTGTTCACGAACAATTTGTGCCCTGCGGTTAGCTACTTCTTTAGCTTCAGACTCATCGGAGTACATCTTGAATTTCTCACCTGCCTGTGGCGCACCATTCAGGCCGAGTACCTGTACCGGCATGGATGGTCCTGCTTCTTCCATTTTCTGACCGCGTTCGTTGAACATGGCTTTGATTTTTCCGAAGAAGGAGCCGGATACGATGGTATCGCCCTGACGGAGGGTACCATTTTGTACCAGGAGGGAGGCAACATAACCGCGGCCTTTGTCCAGTGTAGCTTCCACGATACTTCCGGAGGCTTCGCGATCGGGATTGGCTTTCAATTCCAGGAGTTCCGCTTCCAGTAATATTTTTTCGAGGAGTACATCGATATTTAACCCGCTTTTCGCAGATATTTCCTGGCTCTGGTATTTACCGCCCCAGTCTTCCACCAGGAGGTTCATGCCGGCCAGTTGTTCTTTGATTCTTTCAGGATTTGAGCCTTCCTTATCCACTTTGTTGATAGCGAATACCATTGGCAGACCGGCTGCCTGTGAGTGGGAGATGGCTTCTTTTGTTTGCGGCATGATGGCATCATCAGCAGCGATCACGATAACGGCGATATCCGCCGCTTTGGCACCACGGGCACGCATTGCGGTAAACGCTTCGTGACCGGGGGTATCGAGGAAGGTGATCTTTTTGCCGCTGGCTGTGGTTACCTGGTATGCACCAATGTGCTGGGTGATACCACCGGCTTCACCGGCTACCACGTTTGCACTGCGGATGTAATCGAGCAGGGAGGTTTTACCGTGATCGACGTGACCCATGATGGTTACGATCGGTGCACGTGGAACCAGGTCTTCCGGATCATCTACTTCTTCGTCATCATCGGTTTCTTCTGCATCTTCCAGACC
Source organism: Chitinophaga sp. (assembly GCF_035564935.1). Taxonomy (GTDB): domain Bacteria; phylum Bacteroidota; class Bacteroidia; order Chitinophagales; family Chitinophagaceae; genus Chitinophaga. The sequence goes on from NZ_DATMTE010000215.1 coordinate 11,888, forward strand.
GATAAATTCCACTTCGTATCCAAACTCACCGGCTACCAGTTCTATTACTTCCGCATCGAGGCGTTGGTTGATAGATACCATGATACCGAGGCCCATACATTTAGAGATTACTTCCGCGAAGCTTACATCCATCAGGTTAGCCAGTTCGGATACAGAAACAAATTCTGTAACCTGGAGTTTGTTATCTCCTCCATCGCCCTGGTTGATTTTCTGGTTGGCTCTTTCCTCGCGTTTTTCCCTGCGGTGTTTGGCTTTCACGTTTTTACCGCGACCGCCGCCACCGAGTTTGGCCATTGTTTCCTTGATCTTATTCTGGATCTCGTTCTTATCGATTTCTTTTTCTTCGGTAGTGCGTTTATCCTCGCCGCGGTGCTGGCCCGGTCTGTTGAAGTTGCCGCCCTGGCCTGGCCTGTTATAGCCTCCGCCTTGTCCGGGTCTGTTACCTCCGCCTTGTCCGCCAGGCCGGTTATAACCACCGCCTTGTCCGGCTGGTCTGTTACCGCCACCGGGACCACCTTGTCCGCCTGGCCTGTTATAGCCGCCCTGACCCTGGCCTTGTCCGGCTGGTCTGTTATAGTTACCGCCACCGGTGCCTGTATTGCCACCACCTGGCCGGTTATGTGTACGGTTGTCGCCTTGCGGACGGTTGCCGCCCTGGTGTCCGCCGCCGCGGTTATCGTGGTGGGGGCGATTGCCGCCTTGTCCGCCATGTTGATGCTGGCGATGTTCCCCGGGAGCGCCGCCTTCTTTGCGGTCGCCTTCTTTAAAGTCTTTAGGCTGAACGGGTTCTGGTTTCTTTTCCACGATAATACGCTTGCGTTTGCGTTTCTCGTCCCTGCTAAAGTTGCTGTTCTTGTTATTATCGCGTCTGTCAGACTGAACTGGCAGCTCAATTTTACCGATTACTTTAGGGCCGGTTAGTTTTTCGGCCTGGATATTTTCAATCACAGCAGCACCGGCAGCCTCGTCTTGTGCCTGTGGGGCAGCAGGGGGAGGTGTAGGTGGGGTGTTTTCGGCAGTTGAGGGTTTGCGATTTTCCGGTTTTACAACATTTTTAACAGGAATTTGCGCCGGTTCTTTAACTGCAGCGGGTTTTGCCTCTTGTAATACTTCTTCCACTTTTTTAACTACAGGTTTATCTTCAACCGGTGCGGCTTTTTCCGTTTTTTCTGTCGTATCGGTCTTGTCTGTTTTCGCTACTTTCTCTGCCGGTGGGGTGGTTTCGGCTTTAGGGGCCTGTTCCACTTTATCAGCCTTGTCAACTGGTTTTTCAGTTGGCGCTGTAGTTGCTTCCTGAGCAGGAACGGGTTTAGGTTCCGGTTTTTCAGCAACGGGAGGAGCAGGGGTAACCGCTGGTTTTTCTTCTTTTACCGGTGGTTTTTCTGCTGCCTGTTGCGGAGCCGGGGATTCTTCCTGGTCTGCTTTTCTGGCAACTGGTTTTTTATTGCGGTTTAGTGCGTCCAGATCGATGGTGGTGATCACTTTAGGGCCGTTTATTTTCGGCGATTCAGTTTTCTTCACGGTGTCTGGTTCTGCCGGAGGAGGCGTTGCCGGTGCTTTGGGAACTTCCGCAACAGGGGGAGCTGTAACAACGGGTGGTTCAGGCTTTGGTTCAGCTTTTTCCTTTGCGGGAGGCGGGGTTGCCGGGGCAACGTTCGCCTGTGGTTGTGGTTCCGGTTTAGGGGTTTCCTTTGCCGGTTCCGGTTTAGTTTCAGGCTTTGCTTCCTGTTTGGGAGCAGCAGCCGTCTCTTCTTTTTCTTTAGTGGTATTCTTTTTAGCCGCCGCTTCCGCTTCCTCCTTTTCTTTCTTCTTCATCGTTTCTAACACGCTTCCTTTAGGCAGGGCTATCTGGTCGCTTTTGCGCTTGTTAGCCTTGTCCTGCTGGAACTCCGACTGCAGTGCTGTGTACATAACAGCCGTAAGACGGGCATTTGGAGAACCAAAGCCGTCCATATCAAAGCCTTTATTGCCAAGGAAATCGATGAGGGTTTCCTTACCAATATTAAACTCTTTGGCTGCAGCCAGCAATCGTGGTGTGTTGTTTGTTGTTTCAGGCATATCGTATTTCGGGCCTCCCCTGTTTCCCGTTTCTTCAAAACGGGATGTTTTTTTACGTTTAAACAATAACTCGAAAAAATCAATTCCCTTTCTAATAAGGCCTTTACCTGGGAAGGGTTGTGGCTCGGCTTTATTCTTTGTCAAACTCTTCCTGTAATATTCTTCTTACATCCTGCACTGTCTCTTCTTCCAGATCCGAACGGCGAACCAGTTCTTCAACGGTCAGCTCTAATACGCTGCGGGCAGTGTCACAACCTATTCGTTTAAGCTCATCTATTATCCATTCTTCGATTTCATCCGAGAATTCTTCCAGATCGATATCAAATTCTGACTGTTCCTGTGCTTCATCACGGAATACATCAATCTCAAAACCAGTCAGTTCACAAGCCAGCTTTATGTTTACTCCTTTTTTGCCGATAGCCAGTGATACCTGGTCGGGATTGAGGTAAACGGAAGCGTATTTGTTCTCATTATCCACTTCCATGCGGCTGATCCGGGCAGGTGTTAACGAACGCTGGATCAACAACTGAATGTTGGTGGTAAAGTTAATGATATCTATGTTTTCATTTCTCAGTTCGCGTACGATGCCATGTATACGGCTTCCTTTCATACCCACACAGGCACCCACCGGATCTATACGGTCATCGTAGGATTCAACAGCCACTTTGGCTCTTTCACCCGGTTCGCGAACAATTTTCTTGATAACAATCAGCCCGTCAAAGATCTCAGGCACCTCAATTTCCAGCAATTTAGCCAGGAAGGATGGATGTGTACGGGAGAGAATGATGAGTGGCGCGTTGTTTTTCATTTCCACTTTCTTCACCACCGCTCTTACGTTCTCCCCTTTTTTGAAATAATCTGTGGGGATTTGTTCAGATTTAGGCAAAATTAACTCATTCCCTTCATCATCAAGCAATAAAACTTCTTTTTTCCAAACCTGGTATACTTCGCCGTTTACAATTTCACCTGCTTTGTCGGCATATTTCTTTACCAGGATGTTCTTTTTCAGGTCGCCGATACGGGCAGATAATGTTTGTTTTGCTGCCAGGATAGCCCTGCGGCCGAAATCCATGATCTCAACTTCCTCATATAAATCTTCTCCTACCTGGTAATCCGGTTCTACCAGGATTGCTTCAGAATAGGCGATCTGGGCATTGTCATCTTCTACTTCCCCATCATTTACAATGGTTCGACGGCGTAATATTTCAAGGTCACCTTTTTCGGTATTTACAATCACGTCAAAATTCTCATCTGAGCCATACTTTTTCCGCAGAAGCGTTTTGAACACATCCTCCAGGACCTTCATCAATGTAGGACGGTCGATATTTTCCGCCTCCTTGAACTCGGTAAATGACTCAATCAGGTTAATACTAGCCATGTTTAGTTGTTATATTTTAAAACACGATGCACACCTTTGTGTGCTTTATTTCATTAAGTTTTAGATCAGTTGACTTTTTTTCTTTTTTCTTGCCAATCAGTTCCTCGATGTTAATAGCATCTTCGGTGACTGTTTGCAGGGTGCCCTCCTTCACGGAGCCATCCAGCAGGGTAACTTCCACTTTACGACCAATATTTTTAAGGTATTGTCTGTGCAGTTTGAGCGGTTCATCCAGGCCTGCGGACGAAACTTCCAGGGAGAAATCGTTGTTCGGGAACAGTTCAGCCGCTTCCAGTAACGGATATAACTGGCGGTTGAATGACACCAGTGTAGCTACCGGCACCCCTTTATCCCCGTCCAGAAAGAGCTTGATATTGTTAGTGGGCTTAATTCTGATGTCTACCAAAAAATTGTCGGGATCATTCGCCAGCAGTCCTTCTGCCATTTCCCGGATCGTTTTTATCACGTGTTCGTTTGCCATACAAAAAGCGCGAAGGGGACAATATCTCGTCCCCTTCGTTTGAATCATTTTTCCTCGTACAAAAGTAGGATTTTATTTTGATTGAAAAACTATTTCTTTAACTTGTATTTAAATATTTATGTAAGATACACTGCCATCTTTCATATATATTTTTAAAATATCTGACGTGGCAACCGCTTTCCGGCGAAAAATAAATATCGAACTGCTGGCATGGCCCCTGGGCCTTATTCTCCTGTATTTGATGACTCCTGACGAAAATGCCGGCAGCTTATGCCTGTTCAAAAATATAGGGATCCCCATTTGCCCCGGCTGCGGATTAGGCCATGGTATCCATTATTTTTTACATGGGCAGTGGAAGGCCTCCATCCAGCATCACTGGCTTGCCCCCCTTGTGGTAGCAGTGCTGCTGTACCGTATTATACAACTTGCCAGGAACCAATACGCTGATTTCAAACAATCATAAACCCAATTCTATGAACGATTTTTCATTTGCGATGCTACCCGGGATAGAAGCCGAAGAAATGATGTGGCTTCAGGAGCTCACCAAGAGCTACTCCGCTGAAAATAAACAAAGATTTCTGGCCGTATACCAGGGCAGGCGCAAAGACCCCCAAACAATTCTTATCTGCAGCCTTATAGGTTTCCTCGGTGTGGCCGGGGTTCAGCGTTTCCTGGTAGACCAGATAGCCATGGGAATTGTATAC
>NZ_DATMTE010000216.1:0-4699 GCF_035564935.1 Chitinophaga sp.
ATCCGGGCGCCAAATATATGCCCCGCAAATGCACTACAGAAAACTTTTCCGGCCAGGATCATTTTTCTACCGGTAAAACCGGATGTTTTACCGGTAGAAAATGACCGGCACAAAGATATTTACTTCACTATCAATAAAAAGGGTGAAATGAGACAATATGCGGGGAGTTTGCGACATAAATAAAAAACCCTGCAACTATAGCTGCAGGGCGGTTTTACGCAGAAATTTTATATGTTACCACGTTAGTTGCAGCAACGATACTCCCTGTCCCGGGAGAACTGCATTCAATATAATTTCGCCGTTACGGGGAAGCACCCACTCCGGTGAAGTGAGGGCTTCCAGCTGTCCTGCGCGTTCCAGCTGCGCGGTTTGCATGGCGTCGGGATGTTGTGGCGATCCCATCTTCTTCCACACTTCATAAGCGTTGCTATGGGAGGCATCGATCCGGTAATGCTTCAGTAATACGCGGGTGGCAGGCAGCCCTTTTACTTTTATTTTTACGGGAGATGATTGTGCCGGAATAATGTTATCGTCGTGATAATTCCATACCATTACGCTGGCGCTGTGTTCATCGCCGGCAGCCAGTGCATTCACATCCCGTTTTGCGCCGCGTACACTGCTGTCGAGGATCTGATGGTAGTTGTAATTCATTTGCCCGCTTACCTCCAGCCGGTTGCCCTGCATCAGGCCAAACATGCGGAATACATTTAAAACCGGTTTATCTACACCGTTAGTGGCCAGGTCACGGAAACCGGCAAACCATGGCTGGTTTTCAAACTCAAAGGCCCAGGTAACCGCGCCTGCCAGGTTGATGCCGCGGGCCGCTGCCAGGTCGTATTTCCGGGCAAAGGAAGCCGCCGTATAACTTGAATACATAGTGCCGTTGCGATAAGCGTTGGAAGGATGAAATGCTTCCGAACACGCAGCGCATCCTTCGGGGTCTGATTCACCGATAATAACAGGCAGCTTTTTCAGCGAGGGATAACCGGCTATTATTTCAAAACCTTTGTCAATATCACGCAGCTGTGCGGCCATATTCATCTGTACATGACCATCTATCACTTTAGGCGCCCCCTTCGCATGAAAGGTGATCACATCCAGCGGTGCGCCTGTTTTTCCCGTAGCGTAATTCTTTCCACTCACTACATGATCCAGGAAAGTTTTAAGGAACTTCGCCGCCACATCCCAGTTAGGTCCTGTCACTTCCGGGCCGCCTATCCTGGCAGTGGGCAATGCCCGCTTCACTGCGTCGGCGGTGTAATCATACAGCTTAATATACTCTTCTGTAGTGCCTTTCCAGTAACCGATATTGGGTTCGTTCCATAACTCCCAGTACCAGCTTTCCACTTCTGCCTTTCCATAACGCGCTACGGAATGTTTTACCCATTCATATACCAGCGCGGCAAATTTCTGGTAATCTTTCGGGGGATAGGCCCACCCGGTAAATATATCATTATACTGGTTATCCGGTTGCCAATGATGCCGGTAAGGCGATGGTTTTACAGACAGTGCTTCCGGCATAAAACCTATTTGTGCAATGGGTTTCATACCCCGCTCTATAAATGTGTCGAATATCTTATCGATGATGGTCCAGTTATACACCGGGTTGCCATTTGCATCTTCTGTATATGCATTGGTAGATCCCCATTTCAATGCAGCCGTGCCATCGCCGGTTACAAGTAAACTGTGTACCCGTACATATACCGGCACTTTACTTAAGGCGGCAATTTCCGTGAGTAATTTCTTCCCGTCTTTCATATAGGTGTAGTTCGGCTCATCGTAGCCAAACCAGGCCCATATTGGTTTTAACGGTCCTTTACTTTTGCGGGTATCCACGCTCATCAACAGGGTATCCTGTTGCGCATTTCCCGGCAATGCGGGTAACAGCAACAGGAGGATAAAAAAATGTAACAGGTGCTTTTGCATAACTGGTTTTCAAATTAACTGTCAAATTAACAATTATATTTAAAAAGTGCAAGACCGGTTATGCAGGCGTTGAAACGGGCATACGCCTTCGCGTATCTGCATCCGGAACTCTACTGCAGCACCGCTTCCCGTTTCCGGGACAACAGGAACACCCGGTACATTACCAGCGCGCTCGCCAGGATCAGGAATATATAACTAAAGGAAAGATGCCTGCCGTCTTCCGCCGGTAAACTATATATGAGCCCATAACTGAGTATGGATACAATCACATAACACAAACCACCTGTAAGTCCGCCGGCAATACCGGCATTTTTGGGAAATATCTGCAAACAGAAGGTGAAATAATTATTATAGGTAAAACCCGCTCCCACATGCACCAGGAATGCAAACACCAGTATGGTCCACAATCCGCCGTACAGGGAAAACGAAACCAGCAAAAGCAACGCTGCTACCAGCTGTAATCCCACATTAACGTTCATCTTCTTTACAAATGGCCGGTTGATCATCCCCTTGCCTAAAAATCCGCCCACCATCCAGGCAAAGCCCAGGAACAGGGAACAATAGCCTGTAATGACGGGCGACAGGTTAAAGTAGTGCTCAATAATAAAAGGCCCCGACATATTATATACCATCACCATGGAATAAGCCAGTCCCAACATCACAATACCCAGCGTAAAACTGCCTGTGCGGATCATCGCGTAGTAAATAGACAGGATCTTCACGGGGTGGAACGGCGTGGTATGCTTAATGGTTTCCCCGCTGAAGATCAGCTCCAGCAGGAGCAGCACCGCGGCAAAACCACCCAGGAAATAAAAGTTGGATTCCCAACCGAAGGTCACTTCCAGGTACCCGCCGATAAACGGCGCTACTATAGGCCCGGTAGACCAGATGATGGTAAACAGGCTGAGATAATGTTTTAGCTGTTCCCCTGCATACAGGTCTACAATAAACGCCCGCTTGCTCACTACCATGGCTGCTATGGTAATACCATGCAGCACCCTCATGGCATAAATAACATAAATATTATGCGTGTTGGCAATGGTAACGCACGACGCGCAAAAAATAAACATGGCTACCAGTGAGATCCGGTACCGGCCAAAACTATCCAGCAGCCCGCCTATAAAGAGCTGTGATAATCCATAGCTGATCAAAAAAAGACTCAGCGTAAGCTGGGCCTGGCTGTTGGAAATACCCAGGGCATTGGTCATACCCGGTAAGGAGGGGATATAAATATCCGTAGCAAACCCCGACATAGGGATCATGGCAAAAGCCAGCAGGGTGGCCATTCTTATATTGCTATCCTTTATTCTTTGCTGTTTTACAGTGCTGTTGGTCATATTACAGTTGCTGGTGATTCAATCACCGCAAAATTACAGCATCCCCTGTCATTAATCAACTTTACTATCCTGAATAGATGAGCCCCGGCGTATGCCCCCAGGTTGCCAGGAGAAAGCTGATTAAGTAATTCCTGTTCGTTCATTACGCTATGATAAGATCATTCTATCTGGAACGGCGCACATGACAACGGGTAAAGTAAACATTAATTGCTGGATTTATTAACGGTGTAAACGACCTATTGTTTTACCCGTTTTGAACTTAGCCAGATACCAGCCAATACCAGCAGGCCGCCGGCCATCTGCCAGGGAGTGAAAGTATCTTTCAGGAAGATCACGGCGATTAACGCGCCGATCACGGGATTCAGGTTCAGGAAATTCCCCACCTGGGCGGCAGGCAAACTTTCCAATGCCTTATTATAAAGAAAATAAGCCAAAGCAGAAGCAAATATCCCCAGGTAAACAATTCCCGCCCATGCCTTCCAGGATATTTGCGGCATACCATGCAGGTACAGTTCCACGCCGGCAACCGGTATTAAAAAAGCGGATCCTATAAAAGTACTCACCGCGGTGGCTAACAGGGTATCTGTATCTTTCAGGCTTCTCGACAGCAAGGTATATGCGCTCCAGCAGCAAACCGCCAGCAGCATCAGTACACTCCCGCGCAGGGTATGCGTTCCCCCGGTGTTCCCAACAAATCCTACCAGCACTACGCCCGTTACACATAGTATAATACCGGCAATGCTTCTGCCGCCGATATGTTCCTTTAACAAAAGTGCCGCCGGGATGGCAATCGCTACCGGTATTAATCCTTCCACCAATGCGCCCGTAGACGCGGGGATATAGAGCATGGCGGAATTGAAAAGACCATAGTATACGGTGATCCCCAATATGCCCATCAACGCCAGCTTTTTATAAGGCAGCTGTTGCGGTACTTTTTTCCGTTGCCGCAAATAAAACGGCAGCAACAACCCACAGGCTACTATGTGGCGTAGTGCAGCAAACAGGTAAGGTGCTACTTCCGCTACCACCGTTTTGGTAACCGTGAAGGAACTGCCCCATATGAGCATCACAAACACAATACTGATAAAACCTTTTGTACGTTCCGTTGCAGCTGTTTTCTTCATAAGTTGGTGTTCTTCACATTCCGCATGATCTGCCAGGCGCACCATAACCAGCCGCATGTTATAGCTGCCGTCAGCAACAAAGCAGGCCATACCAGCATAATCTGGTAAAACGTAACGTTAAACCCGTTGTGAAACAGGTAAACAACTGCCCAGTAAATGATCATGATCAAACTGGTAAGCAGGCCGTACTTCGCCCCTGCAGACAAATATTTCTCAGGCTGTTCAAATATCCCCGCTCCTGCTTTTCCTCCAAAAAAGTAAGTGATCCCAAAAAGAAGTATAAAGAAGATCAATACGTCCAGGTTCATCTGG
>NZ_DATMTE010000217.1:0-5271 GCF_035564935.1 Chitinophaga sp.
GCTGTATCCCAGCTTGTAACTGATTTCACTTAAGCTTAATTCATTATATACCAGGAGCTCTTTCACCCGCTCTATTTTCTGCTGAATAATGTACTGTTCAATGGTAGTGCCTTCTGTTTCAGAAAAAAGATTACTGAGATAATGATAGTCTTTTTGCAATTTCCCTGCCAGTAAGGTGGAAAAATTCACCTTCATTTCATCCAGCTCTGAATGATGCACAGCCTGTACAATGATACTTTTTATGCCGGCAACCAGCTGTTGTTTTTTATCATCTATCAACAAAAATCCTTCCTGCTGAAGCGCTTCCGATAGCTGCTGTAACTGCTGCTCAGAAACGGTTCCGTCTATAATTACCTTACCCAGTTGTATCTCTTTAACATTCAATTGCTGCGCGGCAATGGCATTAGTAACCACTTTGATGCAGCGCGGACAAACCATATTCTTTATAAACAGATCTGTTGTAGCCATTGGTTACTTTTTGATATTAAAAATGTTATGCTCCACCCTGATCAGAAAAGAGTTGGAAGAATTTCTCTCCATGCTTCCGGTCAGCTGGGTGCGGTAAGACAGGTCCAGTCTTGTAGTGCTGTTAAAAATAAACTGCACTGCCGGGGCAATATCCAGGTAGGAGCCTTTGCCTGCTGCGTCTGTATTGGTTTTACCCAATAGTTCCACGTACAGGTTTAAATTGGTTTGCTGAAAGCTTTTATACTTAACCGGTAACACCAGGTACCCGGCCGACAAGCTATAATTTACTGCATTTCTGGAAAATTCGTCCGGGATATTGTCCTTCACATTGTTCATGTAACGGGAATAACCCAACGTTGTGGATAATGCCAGTTTATGTAACAATTGGGTGGCAATGATCCCGCCGTTTACCCCCGAAGTAGCGCCTTCCAGGTCCAGCTCCTTATTGTTATACGGACGCATAGCATGAGCGCCATCCGGCATTACCGGGTAATACGGGTTATTGATCACGGTTCCCCGTACATAAGCAGCCATACGGAAATGTGCATGCTGCTGATCCAGCGACAGGAAACGGTATTTGGCGTATACGCCGCCGCCCTCCAGCTCCACAGATGGCTGCATCATGTTGGAGGCGTATCCAAACACATGTACCATAAGCCTTTTATTTACTCCCCACATCACTTCCGGCTCAAAACGCATCCCGTTGTCGCCGGAATGCTTCATGTCAAAAACCTTATTGGTAAGCCTGATGCCCAGTGAGTTGGCGGGCATGTTGCTCGCCGGCTCTGTATTCACGTACAATTCCTGGGCAGCCGCTATACTATAGCCAGCCATGATGACCAGAGCTGTTATTAAAAATCTTTTCATATACCGGCCAGGTGTTAAATGGTGACGTGATAAATTCTTTTGGAGGCAGCGGCTCCGTCAGATTTGCAGCAGTCGCCCATCATCCCTGTTTTATAACAGGCCATAGTGGTTTCGGTACTGAATTTTTTAAATTGTTTGGCAGAAACAAAGTCCTTGTCGATCACCGTGAGGTCTTTATCGCCCGACAATACCTGGTTCTTCACATCCATAAAATGCAGGGTGCTGCCGGCAAAGGGCACATGCGCGTCATTCTGTACGCTTACCCCGTCAAAGCTGGCGGTCATTACCAGCTTACCTACAGAAAAACCGGCATCTTCCACTTTATCTTTAATGGCATCGATACTTACCGGCACCCCGGTTTTGAAGATCAGCACAAAGGTGGTATTATCAAGGTCGGTATCTATTTTATCAACAAAAGGCAGCGATTCCAATGCCTCGTAGGTAGCTTTTGAACACATGGCGCAGGTAAGACCTGTAGCGTGCACACTGGCTTTCTTAAATTGTGCATTTGCGCCGAAAGATAAGCCCAGCGCGAGCAATATAATGGATACTATTTTCATGATCTGATGAAATAAAATTGAGTAAAAACAATAATTACAGTTAAAGCAATATGGAAGCTGTATGACAGCGGCCAATAACATTACATTAAAACCGTATCAGATCAGAAAAGTGCAATTCCGGAGGAAAATGGGGGCAGACGGGATGTCTGGCGGGTGGTGGGTATGGCCGGCAATAAACATTTCCTGCACCGGTAAAACGGAAGCAGGCAAAATCCTTACCGGCAGCTGCATGTCTGTAACAGGATCTAAATCGGTTTGCAGCGCTTTTGCTGCCTGGTGCGTTTCAGTTACCTTACAGAACTTAAATTCATCTTTACAGCAATCCATGCCCTTTGCCGGTTTTCCGCATTTACCGCAGTGGTCAGCCGGACCTTCCTGCAAGTCTACAGAAGCCAGCTTGCCCATGCAGTAATGCACGTTTACAGCAAACCCGCTGGTGAGCGTGATATACAGTGTGGCAAATAATATGGCAAAAAATTGCTTCATGATGAATTACAAAGATACGTAAAAAAAATGACCGGTATGGCGTTGCCACCATACCGGTCATCATATAGTTATATGTAACAGTTAGTTAATAAACCACCATCTGAGCCCCAGCCTGAAAGCAAAATTGTTATACGGGTACAGCGGTCCTGCATAGTTGTTGTTGCCAATAAAAGTATTCAGGTTTTCCGCACGTACATAGGCGGAGAAGGACTTGATACGGAAGTTGGCAAATGCGGCAATATCAGGAAGCGGGTTGCTGATCTTCGCGCTATTCTGGTAAATAAACTGCCCGGTGAGCGGGGAATAGTCATCTGCGTAATAGCCGGTGTTATAGCGCAGTTCGATACCCGTCATGAGGTTCAGGTTTGTATATAATCTTTTCTCAAAGGCAAACCGGTTACGTGTCCAGAAAGTGGGCACATTCAGCGGCCCGTTGCCATGCAGCTGCTGGAAAGCTAAGTCCAGGTACCAGGAAAACGGTTTTATGCTGAACTTCTTGCTGAAGGTGATCTGTAACAGGTTAAACAAAGAGTTATACTGATCACTGTGATAAAAATCCCTGAAATAAGTGTAATTGGTAAACAGGAAATAATTGGCTGCCAGGGTATAATCCAGTTTTTTATTTTCGGTGGCAAACTGCAGCTGGGTAATATTTTCCTTGGACAGGCTGGTATTGTACCAGGCATCATTGGTGCTGGCGAAATACTTGAAAACGTAAGATGGTTCCTTATTTACGTTGCTCACCGACAGGCGCACATCTCCCAGGAAATCGTTGATATGCCTTTTTAACATCCCATAAAATCCATAATCACCGATATTTTGTCCTACTACATAAAACTCACCTCTTGCAGAAAAGTCCCATTTCTGGTTACGGGTTTTATTACGGTATTCGCCATGTACTGCCAGGTTGCTGAAATTGATATCTGCATCCAGGAAGGTACCGGTAAGACTTTCAAACCTCGCACCTATATTAATAAAGTGCCCCAGGTTGCCGAGAACCGGGAACTGGATCAGCGAAATATCGTTGGAAATCATTTTCCACTGGTGTTTGGACGCTACTGTATCACCGGGTAAAAAGTTATAGTGGCTGGAGTAGAAAGCGGTATCCGGGCTGGAGTCGAGGAACTCGTAGTTATTGTTCTGGTAATTGAATGTATACTGCACACGGAATATCGGGTCGTACTTATAGTAATCGGTGGTATCGTTCACATGAATACTATCGCCCCGGCCCCAGTCGTACTGCTGCTGGATCAGAAATCCTGTTTCCCGGTAATTGGATTTCACGGGAATGGTACCTCCAAAAAAGGCATACGTTGTAGACGCGCTGTTACCGAGATTTACCGGGATGGTTTTCCGTTGCTTAAAGGTGCTGTTGGTCATGAACGTATCGCTCTGGATCCCGCCGTTCTCACCGCCGTTGATCTTATTATAATAAAAGCTCAGGTAGGTATTGGCGCGTTTATTTTTGCTCTGGTACCGGGCGGTAAAGCGGTAGATGTCATGATTCGTGTTTTGGGAACGATAGTATCCCGGTGCATTTATTTTGCGGTAGTCGAAGGCAAAATTGAAGCGTTCCGTCCGGTTTTGGGTATGGGAAAGCCCGATCACCTGTTCCTGTTTGCTGCCTACCAGGTACTGCAGCTCTGTGTAGGGGCGTGTAGTATAGTAAAAGCGTGCATCCTTATGAGAATTGGAATATACGTCGTAAGCGTGAAAGCCTGCATCAAAGCCGGGTTTCATGCGGGGCGTAAAAATCATGTTATATGCAGCGCTACCGGTATTACCGAGGGTGGTATACGAAGAGGGTACCCGCAGGTAGTTGGTCTGAAAATCAGCTACAGACGAGTCCAGCTTATAATCGGTGGGTTCGCCGAGGATGCGGTAGGTGAGCGTTAGCGTGTCCGGTTCATGCTCATGTTTTGAGGTATCCCGCTGCATTTTGCTGGTACCGCCGCCACCGCCGCCCATGTTACCGAAGCGGCCGGAGTTAAACTGGGCCATTAATTGATTCCCGCACAAGAAGAGCAGGGCTATGGAAATGAAAATTTGCCTCATCCGAAAGTAACAAAAGCGTTTATAGTTGCCGGATTAATTCACTAAATATCAGCGTAAGCTTAGGTTCTGCCGCTTTCGCAGCTGCCAGTACTTCTTCATGGGTAATCACATTTTCTTCTTCACGGATACCAATATCGGTGATCACACTCATGGCAAATACTTTCAAACCGGCATGTGCCGCTACAATTACTTCAGGTACGGTGCTCATTCCTACGGCGTCGCCACCGATAATGTGCATGTATTTGTACTCTGCCCGGGTTTCAAAGGTAGGCCCCTGAACCCCTACATATACGCCGCTGTGTAAAGATATATTGTTGGCTGCAGCAATTTTATTCGCTGCATCGATCAGTGTTTTGGCGTAGGGTTCACTCATATCCGGGAAACGGGGACCAAGTGTGTCCTCGTTTTTGCCGCGCAGCGGGTGTTCCGGCTGCAGGTTGATATGATCCCTGATGATCATCAGATCGCCTACCCGGAAGGATGGATTCATTCCCCCGGCGGCATTTGAAATAAACAAGGTATGGATACCGAGGGCTTTCATCACGCGGACAGGAAAAGTTACCTGTTGCATAGAAAATCCTTCATAAAAGTGAAAACGCCCTGCCATCGCTACTACCGGCTTTCCCTGCATATGCCCCAGGATCAGTTTACCTGAATGTCCTTCCACCGTTGATTCGGGGAAATGGGGTATGCTGCTGTATGGAATTTCGATGCTATCCTCAATTTCCGCTGTCAGGTTGCCCAGGCCGCTGCCCAGTATGATCCCTGCCACGGGCTTATGCTGCCAGTATTTGCTGATATATTCCCCCGCTGCTGTGATCTTTGCTGTTAGTTC
>NZ_DATMTE010000218.1:0-6815 GCF_035564935.1 Chitinophaga sp.
GGTAAATCCTTTTATAAAGATGCCGGTGGTTGGATTCACCCACTGGCCTCCTACTGTTTCAAAGAAGAGGTAAATAAAAATGGCGTTCATACCTACTACGGTAGCTATCCAGGCGTAGCGCACATTTTGTTTTACATCTATGAGCCAGTACAGCAGGGCCATTACCAGCATTACCCATCCCCCGGAAGCCAGCGTAAAAGACGCGGTGGCAATCCGTTTAATAATGGGGGTAATACCTGCCAGGTCAAGCCCGAAGCCGGTGATAAGTCCAATCACTCCTGCTGTCAGCAGGATCTTTATTTTCTGCGCTTTGGGCCGGTCGCTGATCAGTAACTTCCCCGCCAGGGCGCCCCAGATGGTATGCGCAGCGGTAGGTATAAAGTTAATGGTCACCCATCCGTCGGGATTGATCTTTCCCATCAGCACAGTATCCATAAAAGCCCCGAAGTTGTGTCCCTGTGTAAAGGGTTCTTCGAAGCCGGGCAATAAAACAAACCGGTACATTAAATCGGTTGCCAGCAATAACAACAGGCTCACGCCCAGCTGGAAACCAAAGGAACGGCGTATAATGAGGTAAGCGATCAGGGTGGTTACAGACAGCTGCGTGAGCACATTCCACAATTCCCATACTAACCTTCCTGCATATACGCAATGGAGGGCAGTGCCAAATATAAACAACTTTACACAACGCAGGGCTATATGCCGGAAATTTTGTGACCAGGTAACGCCCTTTTGTGTCTTATAATAATACGAGATGAACATAGCGGCACCCGCCATTGTCATAAAAGCTGGCTGCACCAGGTCCCAGGCGCGTAACCCGTTCCAGGGATGGTGAAAAAACTGCTGTATCAGACTTCCTCCAATACCCGTAGGGTGCAAATGTGCTATCGACTCATAGATGCGGGCGCTTTCTCCTGCCAGGAGAATCATGATAAGGCCGCGCATCACATCCAGGGAAATCAATCTTTGGCTGACATTGGTGGTTTGGCTCATTGTCCTGTTTGTTGGCTTAAATTAATAATTTATTCCGGCATATTTAATAAAAAAGCGGCAGCGCCTTCGTCAGGGATAGTACCCAGTTGGGTGGACCAATCATTGGAGGTAGCCACCATGCCAAGCCGTATAGCCGCTCCCGTAAAACCCTTTATTTTTGAGCGGTCCAGCTTTCCTTCAAAACGCACTATGCCACCGGCTTCCGTAATAGTGCCCATCGTGAAAAAGTCGGTACCCGATTGCTGATCAAAGCTAAAACTGGTTTGCGGACCATTGTGGTAATACATGGCCATCGGGATGGGCGCAGTGCTTTGTTTCAGCAGCAGCTGCCCTTCCAGCAGTACATCATAGGCTCCTCCGGTAAACAGGGTAGTGAGTAACCCGGTAGCCGCACTGTTATCGCTATCGATATACATATCGAAAATAGCGCCGTCGGAGAGTTTGCCGGTCATCTCTCCGTAGAAATAAACATTCTGCCCGTCGTAGTCCAGCTTCAGCTTTTTGAAAACGCCGCCGGCCGGACCGGCAGTAATTACATTCTGGCTGATAGTGTCCCAGTCCGACAGGCTGTTGTCCGTAAGCTTCACCGGCGAAGTTTTGGAAATACGGATCACGGTAGAGCCTTCCGCAGTAACCCCTGCGGCGGAAGTGGCATACAACGTAGGTACATATTTACCTTTGCCCTGGTAAACATGCACGGGACTTTGTTCAGTGGAACTGTCGCCGTCGCCAAAATCCCACTTCCAGGAGGTAGCGCCGGTGGTAGTATTATTAAAAGTAACCTGGTTGCCATCTACTGCAATAGTATATACTACCAGCGGGGCAGGGTTATTATCGTCTTTTTTGCAGGCCGTGGCTGCGCATAGCAGCAACAATATATAGATCAGTTTCTTTTGCATGATCGGGTGGTTTTAAGGATTCTGTACGCACAGTTTGTTCGTTTCTATTTCATCGATAGGGATGTAATAGATGATCTTCGGGTTATCGGGTTGTATTACCATGCCGGCGTAACCGGAAGGGTTTACAGCAGGATTGATATCCGATTGCTTAAGTCCCGGCAAATGATATCCCCAGTAAGTTCTGTTCATTGCCCTCTTATTGCGGTACACATCAAAGCTGCGGTGGCCTTCAAAGGCCAGCTCCAGTCTTCTCTCCTTCAACACCACATCCAGCGCGGTTTTACCTGCCGGTAGCTGCTGGTGGTAAAGAGCGCCCGATAATCCGCGGTTGCCGCGTATGATGTCCAGGTCGTCCAGCGCAGCGGCGGTTTTACCGGCTTTAGCCGATGCTTCTGCCCTGTTCAGATACATTTCCGCCAGCCGGAAAAGGATAGGCGAACTTAAAGTAGGACTTCCACCCTGCCCGGAAAATTTGGAGATATAATAAATGTCGATACCATTTTTCTGTTGTAATACACCACCGCCATCTTTAAGCGGCACAATATATTTCCAGCGCACGTCTTCCGGGTTGGCCGACATGGTATCCCTCAGTGAGGCGGATGCAAATTCCTCGCCCCAGCCTGAGTTACCATTGGAATAGATCATGGAAGCAATTGAGCCAAACTTCCCATAATCATCTACCGGCGTAAAGGCAACACAGAAAATGGTTTCTGAACCTGCTGTAGCATTGGCGAAAAGATCGGGGTAAGTAGCGGCAGTAGTAAGTGAAAAGCGGCCGGACGAAATTACCTGCGAAGCAAAATAGGTGGTGCTGTCGTTATTGCCTTCATAAAGATATGCCCTGGAAAGCAGCGCCCATGCAGCTTCACGGGAAGCGTACTGGGGGCCCCTGCTTTGCGACATCAGGTCTGCGCCTTTCCTGGCATCGGCAATGATCTGTGCGTATACTTCCCCTACGGTAGACCGTGCCTTTTGTGCAGGATCGCTGGTAGAAGTGCGGAGGATCACACCGGGTGCGCCGGGGTTTTGCGTATATGGCATGGCAAATAACTTCACCAGGTTAAAGTGGCTGAAAGCGCGCAGGAAATAGCATTCGCCCAGCATCTGCTGCGTAGTGGGGTCGGGGTTACCCTGCTTTTCCACGGCTTCAATAACGGTATTGGCGTCATTGATAATTTTGTAAGAAATATACCAGAAGTAACGCACATTTGTTTGCGTAGGCGAATGGCCTAACGAAAAACTATAGAACAGGGGATCTTCTGTTGTTTGTCCGCATACAATATCATCGCTGGCAAAATCCGACAGCTGGAAATACTGGCGCAGGTACATATTATTATCATCCTGTGTGCCGTTAAACTCCACGTGATCCTTCAGCAGCGAATAAGCGCCGTTCACTGCATTCTTCAGCCCTTCGGGAGAACCGGTAATAGTTTCTGTAGTAAGGGCATCGCTCGGATTCACATCTTTCATACAACCTGTTTGCCATAACAACACAGGCAGTAGTATTAATATTATAATCGCTGATCTCATAACAGGCATTTTAGAATCTGAAATTAATGTTGAACAGGTACTGGCGGTTGTTGGGATATTTAAAATCCGATACGCCAGGCATTACCTGCGATCCTGGAGTAATGGTGGTTTGCGGATCCTGCCCTAAAAAGTTAGTGAACGTATGCACATTGTCGGCAGTAAAACCAACGGTGATGCCATCCAGGCGCCACCTGTTCACAAGGGCCTTTGGCAATTCATAGCTCAGGCTGATATTACGCAACGCCCAGAAGCTGCCGTCTTTCAGGAAACGTGTAGACGTTTGCGTGCTGTTGGCGGAGTTCTGCGGACTAGGTTCGGTAGCATTATCGCCGGGCTTAGCCCAGGTGCTGCTGCCTTTAGGCAGGTTTACCTGGTTGTAGTAAGGTTCATTGCCATCATTTTCCACGAAGCGGAGGTTATTGCTGTATACTTTGTTGCCGGACAGGAAATAAATATTCACCCCCAGGGAAATACCGCTGTAAGTAAAGGTGTTGGTCATACCACCCTGGAATTTCGGCAATGCAGAACCTACTTCCTGGTAGGTGGCGCTGGCATAATCTGAAGTAGACGACCTGTTGCCGTCTTTATCCACTACTTCCCACAAAGGCGCACCTGTTTGCTTATCTACCCCTAGCCATTTGGGCATATAAAACTCATAAAGGTTACCGCCGTTCCGGTAGATCTGCGAAATGCTCCAGGTAGATTGTGTGTTAATAATATTAGCCGGGAATTTCTGCAGTTTGTTGGTGTTAAAGTTGATATTAAAATCGGTGCTCCACTGGAACCTGCGGCTGCGGATATTAACGGAGCTAATGCCCAGCTCCACACCATTATTCACCAGTTCTCCCACATTCTCCCAGCGTTTTTCAAACCCTACTGATAAAGGCTGCGACACCTGCAGCAGGAGATTTTTGGTGATGTTGTTGTATACATCCACACTGAGGTCTATACGTTTGAACAACCCGATATCAATACCGCCGTTCCACTGGTATTTGCTTTCCCAGGTGAGGTCCGGACTTGGCAGCTGGGAAGGCGTTGCGGCTGTTTGTCCGTTGTACTGGTTATCTAATGCAAACAAGGCCAGGTAACGCGATGACCCTATATCCTGCGTACCGGTAACGCCGTAACTGGCGCGCAGCTTCAGGTTGGTGAACACATGATTATCTTTCAGAAAATCTTCATTGCTGGCCAGCCATGCCGCAGAAACAGACGGGAAAGACGCCCAGCGGTTAGCCGATGGAAAATTGGAAGAGCCATCCACACGGAAAGATGCGGTAACAAAATATTTATCCAGGTAACTGTAGTTTACCTGTGAGATGAGCGACTGTATAATGGCCTCATTGATACTGCCATTTACCAGCTGGTTATTTGCTACCACGTTCAGCACTTTTAAACCGGCAGGTAATCCTTTTCCTGAAGCGCCCATCAATTCCGTATTGCTGCCTTCAAATGCTACGCCTGCAAGGCCGCTGATCCGGTGATCCCCCATGCGGAAATCTACTTTCAACAGGTTGTTGGAGATGTAACCATAATTGAGCGTACTTACTTCACTGAGAAAACCGGTGCTGTGATATTGCCCTGCCACATCCGGCGAATACCAGGTTTTATTTTTATTGTATCCCAGGGAAAGCCGGTTGGTACTGGTAAATGTAAGCCAGTCGGTAATACCGATATTAAGCCCCATATCATAATTCACATCAAAGTTCTTGTAGGGATGTTCTGAATTATTAATGGTGTGAATAGGATTCACCTTATCGCGCGACCACCATTTGAACGGCGAATTGCCATCTACGTACAATGCTTTACCGGAGCTGTCGTAAGGATTATCCCAGGGCATATTCAGGAAGGCATAGTACATATCGTTGTAGTCGTATGTTTTACCAAAGGACCCGCTGAGGTTGATGTTGTTGGTTAAGCTGATACGTTTTGTAAAGCGATAGGTAGAATTGGCTCTCAGGTTTACGCGCTGGTAATTCGTATTCATGAAGGTTCCTTTCTCATTGTAGTAAGAAAGCCCCAGGTAGTAATCTGACTTTTCCGATCTGCCGCTGGCGGATATATATACGTTTTGCATGGGTGCGCGGCGGAACATATCTGTGAGCCAGTTATAATTCTGATCCCGCAGGGAAAGCGGGCGTTCGTTGTAGAACTTCAGCAGGTCTATTTTATAGGAGTTGTTGGTGGCGCCGGGAATATAATCGCGGTAATATTCTTTCTGCCGTTCGTACAATTCGCTGCCGTTCATCATATCCATTGTTCCGAAGTCCGGTGTGCGGAAGCCGGTGGTTACTTTTGCCTGGAACTGTATTTTACCGGTGGTGGCTCTTTTGGTGGTAATGATAATAACACCAGCATTGGCCTGGGAACCGTACATGGCAGTAGCGCCGGCATCTTTGAGTACGGTTACGCTTTCGATATCGTTAGGATCGTAGTTGCCGCCAATAATACCGTCTACCACTACAAGCGGACTTTGCGAAGCGTTTACAGAAGAAATGCCGCGCATACGTATTTCCGCCGCAGCGCCCGGAACGCCGGAGCTGCTTACCACCTGTAAACCGGATACCTTGCCTTGCAGCATGGTGCCTACATCGTTGGTAGTTACATCTTTCAGTTTTGCGGCGTCTACTACGGTAACGGCGCTGGTTAATTCACTTTTCTTTTTATCGGAATAACCCACTACCACTACCTGGTCAAGCTGGCTGTTGGCGGTGCGCAGGGTTACCTGCATGCCATTGCTGGCAGGTAGTTCCTGTTTATCGTACCCGGTGAAGGTAACTACCAGTGTTTCACCGGGGTTGGCAGATACGATGAATTGACCGCCGGCATTAGTGGCATTTCCCCTGCTGGTGCCTTTTACAATTACCGTAGCACCGGGGAGCAGCGTACCATCGGGGCCACGCACTGTACCGGTAATACGGCCAATAGTATCTGCCGGGGGCGGCGGGGGGCCCAACTTTGGGCGGATCACAAATACACCGTTGTTGATGGCAAATGTTACCGGCTGGTGTTGCAGGCATTGTTCCAGTACAGATTGTACGGAGGCGTTGCTTACCTGCAGGGTAACGGGGCTGGTGTTTTTGAGGGCAGATTCATTGTAAACGATAGTGGCCCCTGATTGCAGGATTATTTCTGCAAACACTTTCTGTAACGGCATATTTTTCACCGACAGGGTGACCTGTTGTGAAAAACTCCTGGCGCTTACATGCAGGCAGGCGACGAGGATAAGCCATGTGGTCATTTTCATAACCCGCAAAATTTTGGTTAATAAAAGTCCCTTGGGGAGAAATGGTATCTCCTTAAATTTTAAATGCATACTTTTAATAAGGTTTAGAATTCTTAAATGATCGTCGCTGATCTTACAGGATGCTGAGCTGCTGCCGGGGGTGTGTCACC
>NZ_DATMTE010000219.1:0-1647 GCF_035564935.1 Chitinophaga sp.
ATTTCCGACAGCGGTTTAAAACCACGCCTGGTAAAGGTGTATGATATTTTTCCCGAAGAAAGTTTTAAGGAGAAGTTCGTGGTATTGGCGAAGAGCTAAACCCGGTTTCCAGTGTAGAATGGCGGATGCCCAGGTGTTCCAGTTCGTGGCGCAGCGCTTTTTTCAGGGCTTCAGTGCCGGCGGCATCCAGCTGCGGATCTACAGTTACCTGGGCCGTTAAGGCAGTTTCGGTAGTGCTGATCGCCCACACGTGGATATGATAAATATCCTTTATCCCTTCCAGGGCCAGGGCCTTTTTCCGGATCTCCTGCAGATCGATATCCTTCGGCACCCCATCCATCGACAGGCGCAGGCTATCGCGCAGCAGGCCCCAGGTACCAAATACAATGACTACCATCACAATAATACTTAGTAGAGGATCCAGCCAGTACCATTTTGTGTAGATGATCATAATGCCGGCAGCCACCGTTGCCAGGGATACCAGGGCGTCGGCAGCCAGGTGGAGATAGGCGCCTTTAATATTCAGGTCTTTTTCTTTGTCTTTGAAGAACAGCCAGGCGGTAAATGCGTTAATGAGGATACCAATGCCCGCTACCACGGCAATGGGCGTTCCGGGTACTTCGTAGGGCTGGCTGAAACGACGGATAGCCTCATACCCGATCACCCCTACCACAATAAGCAGCAGCATGGCGTTAAACAGGGAAATAAGAATTGTACTTTTGCGGTAGCCGTAGGTGTAACCGGGATTGGAGGTTATTTTGGCCAGGCGGAAGCCCAGCAGCGATAAGGCCAGGCTGGCCACATCACTGAGATTATGCCCTGCATCGGCCATGAGGGCCAGGGAATGGGTAAGGAAACCTGCAATAAATTCCGTTGCTACGAAGGCGAGGTTGAGGGAAATTCCCCATATAAAAGCCCTGTTAACCTGGGCATTATTTAAAGGAGGGGTATGAGCGTGGGCATGATCATGCATAAACAACAGATTTCCTTATACGTAATTTAAGAAGATTTTTTTTCGTCCTTATAAAATATCCGTTCCGGTGTTTCGTCATCCTTATTAAGATGAAACAACTGGTCCTTACAAATAGCATTATGGCCATAGAGCAAAACGAACGTATACAGGCAACTGTGAAGCAGGAGCGCAAGCGATTGCTGCACTTTATCCGGCAACGGGTAAGTAATGCGTCCGATGCTGAGGATATTTTACAGGATGTTTTCTACCAGTTTACTGAATACCTGCGCCTGGGCAGCCAGGTGGATTCCATTACCGGGTGGCTGTTTGCCGTAACACGGAACAAGATCACCGATTGGTTCCGTAAGAAGAAAGAAACTCCTTTTTCTGATTTCACGCGCGAGATAGAAGGCGAAGAAGTGCTATTTCTCCCCGAATTACTTTCCGACAGGAACATGGAAGCAGATACCCCCATGGCGAAAAAGATTATGTCGGAAGCCATTATGGAAGCTATTGATGAATTACCGGCCGATCAGCGGCAGGTATTCCTGCAGCATGAACTGGAGGGCAAATCCTTTAAGGAAATGAGTGAAGAAACCGGCATCGGGGTAAATACCCTCTTGTCACGCAAGCGTTATGCAGTACTGTTCCTCCGGGAGCGCCTGGCGGAGCTGTATAACGAATTACTTAACGAC
>NZ_DATMTE010000220.1:0-14019 GCF_035564935.1 Chitinophaga sp.
CTGCACGATGTTTGTCATGACTTAAATCAACAATAGGCACAGAGAGAACTATAGAACTTTTACCGATTGCGATTAAAATGAGCACTTAACCATATTTCCTATAATTGTTAATGGCATAAACTGTTTGCCGACAGTAAGAGATTCAACAAATTGCTGTGAGAGAACAAAGATAGTCTGGCATAGACATCTGAACCAATTGTACAACCAAAATCCGAACTGTATATGCAAAAAAACAACGCTGTTTTTACATAGTAATCCGCCATTATACTAACAGTATATAAGATGCCCATTGGTTGCTGCAAACGCGGAACCATTTCATCTTATAATTATGTCTTCCAGGCATAACAGGCTTCTTTGTGCTGTTACCAGAGGATGGCATTATGATACAACAATACCCGGCAAATATTGCCGGAAGTTGTTCCCGGTAATATTCGCCGGCTAAGCATTATATGACCCAGTGTATTTCTTATTCAACCAAAATCTGAAACTTTTATGAAAAAGGGGTTCCTCCTTTTTGCCATGCTAATGGCAATTATCAGCCTGGCCTATTCGCAGCAGCGGCAGGTTACAGGTACCGTTAAGGGAAATGATGGTAATCCGGTTCCGTTTGCCACCATCCAGGTTAAAGGTACCACCACAGGCACTACCGCCAATGATAATGGCGTATTTAACCTGAGCGTACCGGGTGCATCTTCGGTGCTCATTATAAGAAGTGTTGGATACAAAGCACAGGAAGTAACTGTGGGAGAAAGTTCCAATCTTCAGATAACATTAACAGCAGATAATAAAAACCTGCAGGAAGTAGTGGTAACAGGTTTGGGACTGGTGCGGGAGAAAAAGACCGTTGGTTACGCCACCAGTAACTTTGCTACAGAACAAATTAACAGGGTTGCGCCTGTTAGCATGATGGATGGTTTATCCGGTAAAATAGCCGGCGCTGAAATATCCACTACCAGCGGCGCTCCCGGTGCATCCAATAAGGTGATCCTGCGCGGTTATTCTTCACTCCAGGGCAGTAACCAGCCACTGTATGTAATAGATGGGGTACCGTTGAATAACGATCGCCCAGGCTCTACCCTTGATGGAAAGGGCGTCAATAACGGCGGTTACGACTTTGGTAACAATGCCAATGACATCAATCCAAATGATATTGAAGCGATCAGCATCCTGAAAGGAGCCGGCGCTACCGCAATTTATGGCTCCAGGGCTGCCAGCGGTGTGGTATTGATCACCACTAAAAAAGGTAAAAGCGGACGACTGAAAGTAGATGTGGCTTCGTCGGCCACATTTTCCAATGTAGGCATGTTGCCCACTATGCAGGAAAAATTCGGACAGGGATGGGGCGGTACTTTTATTCTTTCAGAAAATGGTAGCTGGGGACCACGGTTAACCGGCGAGAACCGGGAATGGGGCGCTCCCGTTGACGGCGTATCACTAACAAAGCCATTTTCGTTTGTAAAAGATAATGTTCGCAACTATTTCACGACCGGTAAAGAACTCAATAATACCATATCCGTCAGCGGAGGAAATGAAACATCTACGTTCTTCCTGTCTTATGGTAATATTTACAGCGATGGTATCCTGCCTACAGATGCTGATTCTTACAAAAGAAATACTTTCTCTGCCAGGGCATCTACCAAATATGGTAAATTCTCCGCTTCCGCTTCCTTCAACTATGTAAATAAAAATGCCAAGGCAGTGTCTACCCGCAGTGAATCCGGACTTGGATCTTCCTTGTTTGAAGACATCATCCAGATCCCGGTAGACATCAATATTTCCCAGTTTAAGGATTACAAGAATAAGTATTACAATGTGGATAACTACTTTACTCCATACGCAGAGAACCCTTATTATTCGCTGTATGAAAATGGGAATAACCTGAAGAGTAACAGGATCTTCGGAAATATCGACCTGAAGTATGGTATCACAGATTGGCTGAACGTACAATGGCGCATTGGGGCTGATATTACCAATGCCCAATCTAAAACGTATAAAGCGAAAAACAGGCCATCACTCGACAGCTGGAATGATGGTAATAATGTGGAAGGTTCGCAACGACAGGAGGACGTTGGTTATGTAAGGGAAAACAGCGATTACAGAGGTGAGTTTAACTCCGACCTCCTGCTCATTGCCAATAAAAAGCTGAGTTCAGATTTTACCCTTGATGGATTGGTTGGCTTTAACGTTAACCAGCGGGAAGGGAAAATATTCAGTTCGGCTGTGAAGGGCCTGGCTATTCCGGGTTTCTACGTGATCTCCAACTCACCTAATACGCCGGTATCACAAACACAGGAATTCAGACGCCGTATTTATGGCCTTTATGCACAGGCAACTTTTGGCTTCCGTGAGTACCTGTTCCTGACCCTGAATGCACGTAACGACTGGTCATCTACCTTACCTGAAAAAAACAACAGCTATTTCTATCCGGCCGTAAACGCCGCCTTCATTTTATCTGAAGCGCTGAAACTGGATGAGCGGGGTGTTTCTTTTGCGAAACTGCGGGCCAGCTGGGGTAAAACCGGTAACGATGCCGGCCCTTATCTCACTAAAACAACCTTATCTACCGGGCAGATCATAGATCTTCCTTTTGGTACATTAGACTTTCCTTTCAATGGCATTCCCGGTTATACCGTGGGTGACAACATCGGTAACCCGGAACTCGGACCAGAGTTAAGTAATGAATATGAATTTGGAGGTGAAGTGAAATTCCTGCGTAACCGGTTGGGATTTGATATTGCCTACTATAATAAACTCACCAAAGGCCAGATCCTGGCGGTGCCTACCACACCCAGCTCCGGTTACGCCAGCATCACGCAAAACTTTGGTAAGGTGAGGAATAAGGGAATAGAATTGTCTGTTAACATCATACCTGTAGAAACAAAAGATTTTACCTGGAACATCAATTATACTTATGCCCGCAACAGGAATACAGTAGAAGAGCTGCCGGCAGGGCTCAACCAGGTAGTGCTTAATTTTGTTTACGATGTAAAATTTGTAGCCCGCAAGGGTGATCCGCTGGGTGTATTTTATGCACCTGTAGCGGCTACCACACCAGACGGAAAAACAATTGTAGATGCCACAGGGCTACCAAAGGCAGCAGATACCGATGGATATTACGGCACATCCCAGCGCGACTTTACCATGGGATTGGTAAATACGCTTCGCTATAAGGACTTTACCCTCGGCTTTTCTTTTGACTGGAGAAAAGGAGGCGTGTTCTACTCCGGTACGGCGGACCTTACCTACTTCGTAGGAAATGCATTGCAAACCACCTACAACGACAGGCGTGCATTTGTGGTACCAAATTCCGTAATGCAGATAGGTACGGATGCACAGGCTAAACCGGTATATGGTGAAAACACCATTCCGCTCACAGATTATAATTATGATGCTTACTGGTATCATACCACCAACAAGGGTACCGCCTATTCACAGCGCATTCTTGATAAAACCTTTTTAAAACTGCGTGATATCACGCTTTCTTACAGTTTACCTTCTTCCGCTGCCAGGAAAATTGCTGCCAGTAACCTGACACTGACTGCGTTTGCACGCAACTTATTTATATGGACGCCGGAAGGCAATACATCCATTGATCCTGAAGTGTCCAATTATGGTAATGACCTGAACAGTGAACTGGGTGAATTCAGGTCCATGCCTACCACCAAATCTTATGGTGTTTCATTGAAGGTAACCTTCTAATCTTTTTAAATTCTGATATCATGAAAACGTACAATCATCAATATATTTTTATCCTGCTTTCTGCGGTACTGATGTTGGGGGCGTCCTGCAAGAAGAACCTGGATATTAACAATGATCCGAATAACCCGCCGCTGGAGAAGGCTACCCCTTATGTGCTGTTTCCCCCTGCAGTGATGTCTACCATATCGTGCGCCGGTACAGACGGCGCTATTATTGGCGGTATATGGGCGCAATACTGGACGCAAAGCAATGCTTCCAACCAGTATAAAACAATTGATGCGTATAACATCCAGCGTACGGATTACAATGCGTTTTATACGCAGATGTTTTCCGGTGCACTGGAAGATTACAGCCTGATGCTGAAATTGTGCGATAGCCTGCATGATTATAGTTTTGGTTTGATGGGAACCGTGATGAAGGCATACTCTTACCAGGTGTTGGTAGACCTGTACGACCAGGTGCCTTATCAGGAAGCCTTTGGTGGATTAAACCAGCTGCAGCCAAAGTTTGACCGGGGAGATAGTATTTACCAGTGGTTATTGAGAGATCTGGATATTGCATTATCAAAAGATCTGACTGTTGCCATTCTTGATGAAAATGCCGCACAGGATATTATTTACAAGGGAGATATGGATAAATGGGTAAAGTTTGCCAATACCCTGAAACTGAAAATGTACCTGCGGTTGGTGAATGTGGATCCTAACCAGGCAAGAACAAAGATCATGGCGCTGATCAACAGCGGCGCTGAGTTTCTCACCGATGTAGATGCTTCTTACAGCACCTTCAAGGATGCCCCCGGCCAGGATAACCCATTGTATGAATCCAACATCCGCAGCCTGAATACTACCACCAACATTCGTGCGAGTTATACCATGATGTCGTGGTTGCAGAAAAACAAGGATTCAAGAATGACCAAAATTTTCCGTGCGCCGGGAGCTGCTGCCGGTGTTTATTATGGCATTCACCAGGGCGATTTCACCAGCTTGTCGGCCACCTACAACGTATCTGCCATTTACAGGCAAACAGCCATAGATACTGCTTACCTGATTTCAAGGGCAGAAACCAATTTTATGCTGGCTGAAGCAAATGAACGGTATTTCGGTGGCGCCAAAGCAAAAGCTTACTACGATGAAGGCGTGCGTGCAGCCTTCCAGCAGTATAAACTGAGTGCAGACACTTTTATCCAGGCAGGAAAGGTATATGCTTACCCAACCGGGGCTTCCTTTGATAAAAAGCTGGAAGCTATCATTACGCAAAAATGGGCATCTTTCCCCGGCTCACATGCACTGGAAGGTTTCCTGGAGCAAAACAGAACAGGTTATCCGAAGTACAGTCCGGTATACTCTACGGATGCGTCTTATATTCCCGGCCAGCTGGTATATTCCCGTAACGGGGTAACCGGCGCCGGTAAATTCCCTAAACGGCTGGTATTCCCGGATGTGGAAAGGAGCAGGAACAGTAACACACCAGCGGAAGTGCCTATTTATCAAAAGGTTTGGTGGGCTTTATAATGTTAACGGATCTTAAAATAATTACCATGAGAACAATAATGAATAAATTATATATCGCAGGAATACTGCTGGCGGGCGCTGTTCTTTTTGCTTCCTGTAAAAAGGAATTACCGGAGGTAAAGAACACGCAGGTAGTGAAAATGGCTGGCACCTGGTGGGTAACCATGACGCTCAACGGCGCGCCGCAGATAGACGGGGACCATGTGCAGATCAACACTTTCAACACAGCCGCCGACGACGGAAAGCAGCTGTGGATACAGGATGCAGGACTGGGATTTGATTTCCAGTCGAAGGTGGATGTGAACCTTTCAGACCTCACATTCAGTGCCACTAATGCCAAAGATGAGAACAGCGCCGCTACCGTTACCATCACTTCCGGGAAGGTTTTCCCCGATGGAGGTAAATCAAAAGCTGGGCACGTAACCGACAGTATTTACATGGAACTGCAAATTTCTTCCGATCCCGGGAAGAAGTACGTGGTGGCGGGTGTACTGCGGACAAAATTCGACGAAGACGACTATTAGTACCGGTCAATCCGCTGTTTATAAAAAAAGAGGGCTCATTTGAGTCCTCTTTTTCTATTTTTGTACGGCTAAATCGTACAACATGGAAAATCAGCATGAAGAACAGAATCAGCTTAACATAGAGTTGAATGAGGAAATCGCCGAGGGACAATATGCGAATCTCGCTATCATCACCCATTCCAACGCCGAATTTGTGGTAGACTTTGTGAATGTGATGCCCGGTCTGCCAAAGGCAAAGGTGAAATCGCGTATTATACTTACGCCGCAGCATGCCAAGCGTTTTATGAAAGCCATGCTTGATAATATTAAGAAATACGAATCTGTACACGGCCCGATCCAGGACCAGGAGCAGGTATCAGTACCATTGAATTTCGGTGGTCCCACCGCTCAGGCCTAATCCCGTTAACAGATGGAACATATTTTTTCTTATCATCATTTGAGGGAATTTACCAGGGAAGTATTTATTCACATGGGTTGCAGCCTGGAACATGCAGCCCTGGCCAGCGAAGTGCTGGTATCAGCAGATCTGAGAGGTATTGATTCTCATGGAATAGCCCGCTTATCGGGCTATGTTCGTTTATGGGAGGCTAAGCGGATCAATACCAGGCCCAATATCCGGGTGGTACATGAAACTCCCAGCACGGCGGTTGTTGACGGCGATGCCGGCCTGGGACTGGTAGTAGCGCCCTACGCAATGGAAATAGCCATGCAAAAGGCCGCCGCAGCCGGCACCGGCTGGGTGAGCGTGAAAAACTCCAATCATTTCGGGATAGCCGGCTACCACGCCATGAAGGCGCTGGACCAGGACATGATAGGGATGGCAATGACCAATGCCAGTCCATTGGTAGCGCCTACTTTTTCCACTGAACGTATGCTGGGTACCAACCCTATTGCAGTGGCCATTCCTGCCAAGGAGCAGCCGGCATTTGTAGCCGATTTTGCCACTACCACTGCGGCAAACGGTAAGCTGGAGATCCTGCAGCGTAAAAACGAAGAAGCTCCCTACGGATGGATCCAGGATAAAGACGGCAACTCAAGCAACAATCCTCATGAACTGAAAAGTGGGGGAGCTTTGCTGCCTTTAGGCGGCGACCGTGAGCATGGAAGTCATAAGGGGTATTGTTTGGGAGCAATTGTTGATATATTTTCGGCCGTTCTTTCAGGCGCCAATTATGGCCCGTGGGCGCCGCCTTTCGTGAGTTTTCTCCCGTTGGCGCCTGATCCGGTAGGAGAAGGGCTCGGGCATTTCTTCGGCGCTATGCGTGTAGACGCATTCCGGCCGGCAGATGAGTTTAAGGCCAATATGGATACCTGGATCAGCCGTTTCCGCGCTGCCGCACCGGTAGCAGGCAAAAAGGTGCTGATCCCCGGAGATCCTGAGAGGGAAATGCACCAGGAGCGGCTGGAAAATGGAGTTCCTGTAATAGCGCCTGTGGTAAAGGATTTGCAGGAAGTTGCAGCTAAATTTAATTTGAATTTTTAATTTTCAATCGTTCATAAAAAACACCTGGAGTGAAGCTGACGCCCCATTCCAGGTAGCTAAAGAAAAAATATACATTCAGATGAAAGTGTTAAAATTTGGTGGAACCTCCGTGGGAAAACCAGAGCGTATGCAGTCGGTATCACAACTGATCACAGCAGATAACGATCAGAAAATTGTGGTGCTGTCTGCACTGTCAGGCACCACAAATTCCCTCGTGGAAATCAGTCAGTCGCTGTCGGAAGGTAAAAAGGAACAGGCAAAGCAACAGATAGATAAGCTGGAAAGCCACTACCGGACCTTTTGTACCGACCTGGTGAAGCAGGAAGCCGGCCGCGCCAATGCCAAGGCTATTGTTGATGAACACTTCGAATTTCTGAATATCATCCTGAAGATATCTTTCAACGAAGCATTAAATAAAGATATTCTTGCCCAGGGCGAATTATTATCTACACGTCTTTTCTGCGTATATCTCGAAGAAGCAGGTATTCCCGCAGTGTTACTGCCGGCGCTGGATTTCATGAGCATCGACGAATTTGAAGAGCCGGAAATTCCAAAGATCAAGATTAAGCTGGGTAACCTGATCAGCCAGCATAAAGGACAGCACATCTTCATTACCCAGGGATATATTTGCCGTAATGCCAAAGGCGAGGTGGATAACCTGAAGCGTGGTGGCAGCGATTACTCTGCTTCCCTGATCGGCGCTGCTATCCAGGCCGATGAAGTGCAGATCTGGACCGATATCGACGGTATGCATAACAACGATCCGCGGGTGGTGAGAAAAACCTTCCCGATAGATCAGCTTTCCTTTGATGAAGCGGCTGAACTGGCCTACTTTGGCGCCAAGATCCTGCATCCTGCTTCTATTTGGCCGGCACAGCATTTCAATATCCCGGTAAAGTTGCTGAACACCATGCAGCCGGAAGCGAAAGGCACTATCATCACGGAAATGCCTAATGGTAATGGTGTAAAAGCCATCGCTGCAAAAGATGGTATCATTGCCATCAAAATCAAGTCCAGCCGCATGTTGCTGGCTTATGGCTTCCTCCGCAAGATTTTTGAAATATTTGAGAAATACCGCACACCGATCGATATGATCACTACTTCCGAAGTAGCCGTGTCTGTTACTATCGATCACCAGCAGTACCTTGATCAGATCCTGAAAGAGCTGCAGCCATTTGGTACGGTGGAACTGGATTATCATCAAACCATCGTTTCCATTGTTGGTAACGAAGTAGCGGCTACGCCGTCTATCATCACCAAATTATTTGATGCGATAGAAGAAATTCCTTTACGGATGATTTCCTACGGTGGTAGCAGGCATAATATTTCTATCCTGATCAATGGTCAGTATAAAGAGAAAACATTGCAGGTGCTGAATAAAGGATTATTTGGCCTGGAATAGGAAGAAAGTTTTTGAGAGATAGAGAGCAGCGGATAATTACCGCTGCTTTTTTTATTTCTTTAAACGCTGATCAAATACAAACGGCTGTGTATTCACAATGGTAATATTTTCAGCGTCGGGATGCAGCGGGTTGACCAGGTAATTATATTCATCGGCAATAACTACGGAGGGGATGCGGAGTACGGCATATTTAGCAGTATCTATCCATTCATCGCCGATACATTGCAGCTCCGGCAAGGGCGCCAGCGATTGCCAGCCGGATGGCAGATCGTGTTTGGTGAGCACCTTAATGGAAATATTATCAGGGATCTGCAAGGTAGCGATGCAGAAATCCTGTACAATATTTTTCAATGGAATGTGCACCAGTACTTCCAGTGCAGATAAAGCCCTGCTGCCTGCCGTATACACAATAGCATGTCCCGGGCTGTTCCAGCGACCTCCATACAGGCGCGCACCTGTTCCATTCAGATCATTGATGTAAGCGCACTTACTGATCCTGTATACTTCCATGTTAACGGTTTCGTAGATTTATGCAAAGATGCCATGTTCAATGCGCCCCAATTCATCCTGGATAAGCTGGAACCCAAAAGTGGTATCTAAAAGCGAAATAGGGGTTTGATAGTTGAAGGCAGGTAACGGAGTTCTCATCCATTCCTTGAAGTTTTCCAACTGGCCGAATACTTCCGTGCCGCGCTGG
This sequence comes from Chitinophaga sp., assembly GCF_035564935.1. GTDB lineage: Bacteria > Bacteroidota > Bacteroidia > Chitinophagales > Chitinophagaceae > Chitinophaga. Next base: position 9,317 of record NZ_DATMTE010000220.1, read on the forward strand.
TAAAGCTGGGAGAGTAAAATAGCACGCTCAGACGTGTCGGCAGACAATTTCTCGTCGTCTGCATAACGTTGCAGCGTTCTTTCTGAAACATGGACCACCTGTGCCAGTTCTGATAAAGAAAAAGACAGCTGCCTGCTCAGGTTCAATAAAGCTCTTTTAATAATTCCACTGCGGGAAAGCTGTATAAAATCAAAGTAGCCGCTACCGGCAATGTATGCCGCTCCTCCTGGCTGTTCTACTATCAATAATGCATTTTCCTGCACGCGGTATCCTTTTACGTGTTTCATATACCCGACATTTGTCACAAAAATACAACAAATTGTCGGGATTAAAGCTTTTTATCTTCAAAATACCCAATCTTCCACATTTTACTGATTTCCAGTTGTATTACGCCGTATTCTTCGGCCACTACGCCTTGCAGCACATAAAAGCCGCCTTTCTGAAAGGGATACCTGCGAAAACTTTCGGGGAAATGGATGGTATCCATAAACGCCCCGTCCCGGTCCAGGAAGGTGCCAAAGCACATGGGTTCGCCTTTGTTGCTCCGAAGAGATTTGGTGGTGACCAGGTAGCCCAGTGTTGTAACAGGCCGGCCGATATGTTGCCTGAACTCACGGGAAGGCATATACGCACTTTGATCATGCTGTAGTACATTGAATGGGGATTGCAGGGGAAAGCCCAGCAGATCTATTTCATCAAAGGCATCTTCATGTGCATGGTATGCCAGCACAGGCAGTTCACAATTAACGGCGGTGGTATTACCAAACAGGGAAACACTGTGTGGATTGGCTTCTTTCTTACTTACCAGCAAACTGCTTTTCCACAATAATTCTTTTTTGGTGTGGCCGGTAAAATTGAAACAACCGATCCGGATCAGTATCTCCAGTTGTTCTGGTCCGGTGGGGATGCGGCTGGTGAAATCCTCCAGGTGTAAAAACGGGCCGTATTGTTCACGGTCTTTCAGGATCCTTTCCGCCAGCTGTTGTTCCAGGCCTTCTACGTGGATCAGCCCTGTATAAACATCACGGCCGCTGATATTGGTGGCATAGTTGCTATGATTAATACAGGGAGGGTGCAATGTTACGCCAGTTTTCTGCAGTTCCCGGAAATAGAGTTCGCGGTTATAGAAGCCGCCGAAATTATTGATAACGGCTACCATAAATTCTGCAGGGAAATAAGTTTTCAGGTAGAGGCTCTGGTAGCTTTCCACTGCGAAACTGGCGGAGTGTGCTTTGGAAAAGGAAAAATTGGCAAAGCTGGCGATCTGCCTCCATACTTCTGCAGATACATCCGGTGGCCGGTTAAGCCGTTCGCAGTTGCGGAAGAAACGTTCCTGGATCATCCTGAAGTCGTTCGATCCCCGGTACTTCCCTGCCATGGCCCGCCGCAGGCTGTCGGCATCCGCCAGTTCCATATCGGCGTACCGGTGCGCTACTTTAATCACATCTTCCTGGTACACCATAATACCAAAAGTTTCTTTCAGCAATTCTTCAATGACCGGGTGCAGGTATACTACCTGGGCAGGATTGCGGTAACGGTGAATATATTGTTTCATCATCCCTGATTGCGCTACGCCGGGGCGGATAATGGAACTGGCCGCCACCAGGGTGAGGTAATCATCGCAGCCCAGTTTGAGCAGCAGTTGGCGCATGGCTGGCGATTCAATGTAAAAGCAACCGATGGTGTTCACCTGCGCCAGGTTTTTCCGCACGAGGGGATCTGCCTGGAATGCTTTTACATTATGAATATCGATGTTTGTGCCGCGGTTTTCCTTAATGATATCAATCGCATCGCGGATATGCCCGAGGCCGCGCTGGCTGAGGATATCAAATTTAAACAGGCCCACTCTTTCCGCCTGCCACATATCCAGCTGTGCAGTGATAAAACCTTTGGGTGGCAGGTAGGTAGTGCAATACCGGTGAATGGGTTCATCGCTGATCAGGATACCGCCGGCGTGAATGCTGAGATGGTTGGGAAATGCTTTTTCTGTATCCATCAGTTTACTGAACCGGGCTATTTTCTGATGGATGCTGTCGTTTTCCAGGTTAATGTGGAAGCCATTTTCCAGGATCCTGTCAATTTCTTTTTTTGGTAGCCCGTACACTTTTCCGAGTTCACGGATAACGGCGTTGGTTTGAAAGGTAGTAACGGTGCCCAGCAGGGCAGTGTGTTGCGGGCCATATTTATTGAAAACGTATTGGATAATTTCATCGCGGTCGCGCCATGAAAAGTCGATATCAAAATCAGGGGGTGAGCTTCGGTAGGGATTCAGGAATCTTTCAAAATAAAGATCCAGTTCTATGGGATCTACGTCGGTAATTTTTATGCAGTAGGCGATGATGGAATTGGCGCCGCTTCCCCGGCCTACATAAAAGAAGCCGCGTTCCTGTGCATAACGTATAATATCCCAGGTGATAAGGAAATAGGATTCAAAGTTCAGTTGCGCTACAATGGACAATTCTTTTTCGATCCGTAACAGCGCTTCTTCATGATCGTGGCCGTACCGGTATATCATGCCTTCCAGCGCGAGTTCCCGGAGTTTTGCGCGGTCTTCTTCCACGCTGCCCAGGAAGCATTTTTTATTCCGGGAGATGGAATGATGAAGCGCTGTTTCTATGCAGCAATCTTCCATCACTTCCACGGTACGCTGTACGATATGCGGGTAACCGGCGAAGTGTTCCACGAGTGCCGCCGGTGTAATGAATTGTTCCTGCGGATGCCCGGTAGCAGCCGGTTCCAGTTGCGTGATCAGGATATTAAGATCGATGGCGCGCAGCAGCTGGTGCAATTCGTAGTGGGTGTTGTCCTGGAAGGTAACGGGTTGGAGGATCACCAGTTTATCGCGCAGTGCAACGGTATCTGTTCTGAATAATTTATTGCGTTGCCAGGGTTTAACGCCAATCAGCTCATGGGGCGCTAAGTCTTCAGGAGAGCGGCTTCCAAGCTCGTACACCACCCAGGTGTTGGGAATAACAGGCGCCTGGTTGGGGAAGGGTTTTTCCTGTTGCAGGTGAGTGGATAAAAAAACGTTGATTTGATGCCAGCCATCCTGGTTTCTTGCCAGCAGAAGATATTTAAAATCATTTCCGTTCCTGCATTCCAGTCCGAGTATGGGTTTGATATCATATTTGCGGCATAGGTTTACAAATTCCCAGGCATCGGAAGTGATGTTGATATTGGTAAGTGCAAGTGTGCCGATGCCCAGCTCATGTGCTTTGCGGACCAGCATTTCCGCGTGCATGGTGCCATATCGCAGGCTGAAAAATGTTTTACAGTTAAGGAACATGAATGATTATTTAAAGTACGGCATGATATCTTTTTTAACCTGGACCTGTCCTTTTTTCCCGGGAGGTATTACGTTGGTACCTTTCATGAGATATTCCCATCCGAAGCGGTTTTTAATCTGGTCTATAGCCTGGTAAAGTGCAATCATTTCCTGTTTATCGTCGAACAGGCTGATCTGGTAGTTGCCATGAACGAGATGGCTGAAACGCACGCCTATGAGCCGTACCAGCAGGCGGCGGTCGTACAGTTTTTTGAAAAGATCTTTTACTTTTTCCAGCAGCACATGATCTGCGCAGGAGTAGGGAATGGACATTTGTTTGGTAACGGTTTCAAAGTCTGAGTACCGGATTTTAAGCGTGATGCAGCCGGTGAGTTTATTTTGCTGCCGCAGTTCGAATGCAATTTTTTCCGTCATGCGTACCAGTTCTGCGTGCAGGAACTGCATGTCGATGGTATCTGCGGGAAATGTACTTTCCGTAGAGATGGATTTTTGTTCATAAAAAGGCACCACCGGCGATTCATCGATTCCATTGGCTTTTTTCCAGAGGGCTATTCCGTTTTTTCCCATCCATGCTTCCAGCAGGGAGATGGGCACTTCGCTCAGTGTTTTTACGGTTTCTACGCCGCGGCGCCTCAGCAGGGCGCCGGTTTCACGGCCTACCATCGGGATCTTTTCCACCGCCAGCGGCGCCAGGAAATTTTTTTCCTGTCCGAACAGGATTTCAAGCTGACCATTAGGCTTGGCTTCATCAGTGGCTACTTTAGAAACGAGTTTGTTGGAGGCCAGTCCGAATGAAATGGGCAGTCCTGATTCTTTTATGATCGTTGTCCGCAGTTCGGAGGTCCATTTCAGCGAGCCAAAGAACTTGTCCATGCCGGAGAGGTCCAGGTAAAATTCATCGATGGAAGACTTCTCATAGAGCGGGGCTTTCCCGGCAATGAGTTCCGTTATTTCCCTGGATTTAGTGCTGTACAGTTCCATGTCGCCGCTGCGCACAATGGCGTGTGGGCAAAGGCGCAGGGCGGTTTTCATGGGCATGGCTGAATGGATGCCATACCGTCTTGCTTCATAGCTGCAGGCAGCTACTACGGCGCGATCACTGCTACCGCCTACCAGCAGGGGTTTACCCCTGAGGCGATTATCCCGCAGGCATTCCACTGATACAAAGAAGCAGTCCAGGTCGAAATGCGCTATTGTTCGCTGTTGTAAAGTGATCATAATGACAACGGTTTATGGATAAACAAAGGACGGAACAGGCGGGGCTGTTAAAAGCGATTACGGATGGCGGACCGGGCAAAGGAAGGATGGTATCGCAGCAGGCCTGCCAGCCGGAATCACTTTTAAAGTGGCTACTAAATTACTAATTTATTTAGTAATACTAATAAAATTAGTAAAAAATATTGAAACTTCCGGTCGC
>NZ_DATMTE010000221.1:0-10602 GCF_035564935.1 Chitinophaga sp.
AAAGAGAGAAGGAAATAAGCCTGTATAAAACCAGCCAGCTGTTCTTCAAAGACGGCGATAAAGCTACCCTCGAAAAATTAATAAAACTCCCCTACACCTGGGTCACCTCCGGCGATATTTCCAAGGACGGACATCACATCGTTATTAAAACCCTCACCACCGTTTATTACTGGCATCGCAATACCGGCGAAAGCGTGGAACAGGCCATGTCAAAACCCGCAAAAGAACTGCCTTACGTAATCGAAAAGCAAGGAGAAGGCATCACTATCCTCCCCGATAACAGCGGCTATGTAACCATCAGCGAAGGAAAACATGCGCCCGTAAATTTTTATAAATGGAAATTCTGAGCCGCTAGCATTTACTGCTGCCGTCGCATTTCAGTAACATCCGCTATACTTGTATAGTGTGTGCAGCCCTTGCTATCTGCTGCTAACCCATACTTTATATACCCTCAAAAACAGGTGATTCCCTTACCGGAAATACCTGGAGCAAAACCATTTTTTACTATGCCACAAACAAACAGCTTCCACCATTTTTTTGCCCGGGGAATGCCATCCCGGTAAGCCGTTCCAAATGAATATTACAGCGCTCCTCAGCACCATTAATTCAATAACCTCATTCGCTCATGCAAAAGAAAGCTATTATCATTGGCGCCGGCCCGGCAGGACTTACTGCTGCCTATGAACTACTACAGCGCACCGGTATCATCCCCATTGTACTGGAAAAAAGCACAGACATCGGCGGTATTTCCAAAACGGTAAACTATAAAGGTAACCGCATCGATATCGGTGGCCACCGCTTCTTCTCCAAGTCCGACCGCGTAATGGACTGGTGGATGAACATGATGCCGCTGGATAAAGAAGCCGCCGGAATATTTTCCATCAGCTACCAGCAAAAAACAAAAGAAGTAAAGGTAACCCGCAACAACAATAATACAGATACCCTGGTAGCCACCGATCCCGACCTCATTATGCTGGTAAGAAAACGCCTGTCGCGCATTTATTTCCTCCATAAATTTTTCACCTACCCTATCCAGTTATCGGTAGATACGCTCCGTAAACTTGGCTTCACCACTACTATCAGCATTATGATGTCGTACCTGTGGGCACAAATTTTTCCACGGAAAAATGAAAAATCGCTGGAAGATTTTATGGTAAACCGCTTCGGCCTTACCCTCTATCATCTCTTCTTCAAAGATTATACGGAAAAAGTATGGGGCGTTTCCTGTAAAGCTATTTCTGCGGAATGGGGCGCGCAAAGGATCAAAGGGATCTCTATCGGGAAAGCGATTGCCCATGCCGTGAAATCTGCGGTGGAAGCGGGCAAACCGAAAGACCTCAAACAGAAAAATGTAGAAACCAGCCTGATCGAACAATTCCTGTATCCCAAACATGGCCCCGGCCAGCTTTGGGAAGAAGTAGCCCGCCAGGTGACCAGCAAAGGCGGCACGGTGCTGATGCAACACGATGTAAAAAAGATCCATACTTCCGGGAATCAAATCACCGCTATAGAAGCGCTGGACCGCACTACCGGGGAAACAGTGCTGCTGGAAGGCGACTACTTCTTCTCTACCATGCCAATCAAAGAACTGGTAGCCGGCCTGGAAGCGAAGGTACCGGGCAATGTTCATGAAATCGCCGCCGGACTGCATTACCGCGACTTTATCACCATCGGCATCTTACTAAAAAACCTCAGCTTCGAGGATAAAAAAACCGGTGAATATAAGCCGCTGGAACTGAAAGATACCTGGATCTACATCCAGGAAAAAGATGTAAAGGTAGGACGGCTGCAATTATTCAATAACTGGAGCCCCTACATGGTAAAAGATCCGGATACTACCTGGGTGGGAATGGAATATTTTTGTAATAAGGGAGATGATTTCTGGGATCTGGGTGATGAGGAGATCCGCGAAACAGCTATCCGTGAACTCTGTAAAATAGGACTGGCCCAACAGGCCGATGTATTGGATGCCACCGTGCTCAGGATGGAAAAAACATACCCCGCTTATTGGGGTACCTACGCCCGCTTTGAAGAACTGAAAAGTTATATAAACACCTTCGAAAACCTGTTCCTGGTGGGCCGCAACGGCATGCATAAATACAACAATTCCGATCACTCCATGCTCACCGCCATGGTGGCTGTAGATAATATTGCCAACGGTATTGTTACCAAATCAAATATCTGGTCTATCAACACGGAACAGGAATATCATGAAGAGAAAAAATAAAAGATCTGCAGTTTTTGCGCCGGGAAAATATTCCCCGGTACAAAAACTGCAGACAAATTCACCGGTTACCGTTTCTCGTTATACACGCCAAACTCTGCAATCGCCGGCGTTTCGGAATAATCGTCTATCAGTATCCTTACTTTATTACCCCATACACGCGGAAAACGGTGAATACTCACACGACCCGCATGCTCACCTTCCGATGGCAATGGCTTCCACTCCCCGTTCTCATTATATTCCAACCGGTACTTCTTAATACGCGCCTTATCTTCGGTAATCACTATCATGTTAAACCCTTGTTGCCGGTCAAATTCCACTTCAAACCAGGGTTGCTTCACTGTGCGGTTGGATTGCCATGTACTTCTGAAACTATCATCGTTTGCAAAATCCATGATGTTCATATCATTGCTCCAGCTGGAATTGGCCGGCTGGTGCTTTGCAATGTTAGGTGAAATAATGGGAGATGCATATGCTGGTAATGCCGCTACCGGTCCGTCATTTTTCCATTGTTTCCCGATCTGCTTTAATGTTTCCAGCGCATTGTTGTCAATCAATCCATCGCGGTTAGGCGCCACGTTTAAAATGAAATTGCACCATGCTTTATTAAACGGAACAATGTTCTCATTCACCAGCCTGTTCACACTCTTCACCGGCGTAGTGGGAAAATCTGCTTTCCAGAACCATGCCGTATTAATGGGCAAACAGGACAATGCCGGCAAGTGATTATTCTCCGTGGAAATATGCTGCCCTGCGCCCTGTTCATACGATTTTATATCTGTATAGAACAACGCTTCGGCAGGGTACTTTGCTGCGTTCAGGTCCATCACCAGGCAGTTGGGTTGCAATCTTTTGATCAGGCCGTAAATTTCTTCAAAAGGCACATCGTCGTATGAAATCCTTGACCATGGCGCATCCCATCCATCGATGATCAGCGCGGTGATTTCTCCGTAATTGGTAAGCAACTCGGTGAGCTGCGCTTTGATCATCTTAATATCTTCTTTCGTAATCTGCCCGGGCCTGATCTTATGATGCGTATCCAGGATGGAATAGTACAACATCACCTTCAGTCCTTTGGCGCGGAAAGCATTGGCATACTCTTTTACCACGTCTCTTTTCAAGGGGCTGTTCATCACATTGTAAGGAGTGGTTTTGGTATCCCAGATAGCAAAACCGCTGTGATGTTTTGTAGTTAAACAACCATAAGACATGTTCGCCGATTTGGCCGCTGCCGCCCATTGATTACAATCCAGTTTCTTCGGGTTGAAAATAGCCGGCGATGCCTCCGGATCGGCCCAGTCGTCGTCCATAAAAGTGGGGATATTGAAATGGATGAACATACCGAAACGCAGATCCACAAACTGCTGCTGCAGCGTATACAGCGAAGGCGTTTGCTGTGCGCCGGCACTTCCCGTTACTAGTAACAGTACTGCTGCCAGAATGCTGATAACCTGATTCTTTTTCACAAGCTGATGAGTTAAAATATAAACAATAAAAATTTACTACTTCCATTCAGGTTGCTGCACCAATTTGCGGCCCTGGTCCAGTATGCCCTGTGGTATAGGCCATACATAAAATTTATCTGTACTGAAGTGACGGTCTTCCAGTTTTGTTTTCGGATACTTGTTGGTTTTGCCGCCGGTAGCAGGAATGTCGGTTAACCCGGCAGAAGCATCCATGGTGTAAATGGCCCCGTTCAATACTTGTTGTCCAATTCTCCAGCGCAGGATATCGAAGTAACGGTGTCCTTCGCCAGCCAGCTCTATCCGGCGTTCATGACGGATAAAGGTACGCAGCGTTTCCTTGTTCATACTCCAGCCGTTGAGCGCAAACGTAGCTGCTACACCGGGCATGCCTGCACGGGTCCTGATCTCGTTCAGTGCATTGGTAATTTCTGCAGATGGACCGGTGGTCTCATTGGCAGCTTCTGCATAGGTAAGCAATACTTCTGCATAACGCAGGATCTTCCAGTCGTTGCCGCCATTATCGCGGGCCTCCAGTTCTGTTTTATCGAAGATCTTCTTAAAAGCGTAACCGGTATACGTGGCTTTATCTCCTCCTATTTTATCGAGCGTGCTGTTAATAGGATCATACATCTTATCATTTGCCAGCGTGCTGCCCGGGTAGTAGATAGTGGCATTTAAACGCGGATCACGGTTTTTCCATGGCGCATGCACATCATACGCGGGATCTTTGGTGTAAGGATAGTAACCGGCTGAACTTTCATAATCATCTACCAGTGAAGGCAAAGGATTCAGGTAGAGCGTACCTCCTGAAACAGAGTTCACACCGGCAATATCACGCAGTCCGTTCGGGCGTAGTTCCTTTACATGAATGTAGCTGATAATGCTTTCGGAAGAATAATCTCCCTCCTGCTGGAACAGGTTATAATAATCGGGGTAAAGGGAATACACTTTACTGTCTATCACTTTCTTTGCTTCAGCAGCGGCGCCCGTGTAATCGCCGGTATACAACAGCACCCTGGCTTTCAGCCCCCGGGCGGCGCCTTGTGTAAAGCGTCCTTTATCGTCGCCTGTGTAGGACGGTGGCAGATCCGGCGCTGCTTCATCCAGCCACTTGATCACCTGGCTGATGATCACCGCTTTCTTGTCCTGCGGCACGTCCGATTCTGCAGGTGTGGCAAATACTTTCATCACCAAAGGCACGTCCCTGAAAAGTGTAGCCATCACAAAATAGCGGTAAGCCAACATCACTTTTACTTCTGCCTTTAATCTTTTCTTTAACCCTTCATTCATATCGGGCACTTTATCCACCTGGTCAAGAAATTCGATGCAATGCCTTACCTGGTCATATTTCCATTCATCTCCCAAATTACCGGTGGTAGCCACAAAAGTGCTGTTGCCTATCAGCTGCGCATTGCGGAGGGTATTGCCCCAGGAAGCTGTTTTGGAAAAAGCATTGTCGCTCATCCCTTCATAGCAAACAAAAAAATCGGCAGAAGGAAGGAACTCATAGATCCTGGATGCAAACTTCACGGCATCCGATTCTGTAGTCCAGTAGGTAGCATCAGAGTACTGATCCAGCGGTGCACGGTCCAGGAAATTTTTTGAGCAGGCAGCCAAAATACTGCAGGCGCATAATATAGCGATGATAGGTAGTCGTTTCATGTTGTTGTTGTTTTGCAGTGAGAGCGTCATCAGAATTTCAGGTTCAGGCCAAAAGTGTACGTCTTCATTTGAGGGAAGTTCACACCCGATTGCCAGTTGTCGATTTCCGGATCAAAGTTTTTCGGGAAACGTTTTGATTTCAGTGTCAGCACATTTTCCATCATGAAATAAAAACGGAGCTGGCCTATCTTCGTACGCTGCAAAATATTGTTGGGTACACTATATCCCAGTTGCAGGTTCTTCAAACGCACATATTTTGAATCATACAACCACCAGTCGGAAAAATCGTAGTTCACGCTCAGGTCCTGCCGCATCAGGGGATAGCGGGCGCCTTTGTTTTCCGGCGTCCAGGAGTCCATCAGGTCGGTAGTGAAGGAACCACCGTAATTGAACGGGCTTACGGCATAACCGGTGAGGTACGTTTTATTTTTCAGCACGCCCTGGAATAACATGCTTAAATCAAACTGTTTCCAGGAGAAGTTGGCGTTTACACCAAACATCATATGCGGATCTGCATCACCCAGTATTACACGGTCTTCCGGTGTAATTTGCCCGTCTCCGTTGGTATCCTGGTATTTAATGTCGCCTGCTTTGTTCTGTGGTTTGTAAGTGGGAGATGATTTTACTTCTTCGTCAGACTGGTACAGGCCAAGTGCTTTATAGCCGTACCAGGTCCAGCGTGATTGTCCTACCATCACGGGGTTTTCCTGCAATACGTCTGGTGTACCGCCCAGGTCGAGGATCTTATTACGTGAATCGAAGATATTCACCATTACGCCGTACTTCAGCTTATTATCGCGGTTCTGGTAGCCGGCAGATACTTCCCATCCCCAGTTGCTCATGCGGCCCAGGTTCATTACCGGCGCATCACGGCCAAAGGTAGATGGTACACTGGGTGTAAGCAAAATACCGGTGGTTTTCTCCTTAAACACATCCGCGGTAAGCGTTAACTTCTCCTGGAAAAACCCTGCATCCACACCAATGTTGCCGGTTACTTTTTCTTCCCAGGTCAGATCAGGATTAGCGGTGTTGTTGTAATAGGTAGTAGTTTGTGCTTTATCGTTGAAGTAAGAAGCGCCGGTACCTATCAGGCTGGCCCAGGAATAAATACCACGTGTATCCGTTCCCGTTGCATTCTGATTCCCCACTTTACCATAAGAGCCGCGCAGCTTCAGGTTGCTGATAACAGCAGAGCCTTTCAGGAAATCTTCTTCCGAGATCCGCCATCCGGCAGAAACAGAGGGGAAGAATCCCCAGCGGTTATTTTTGAAACGGGAAGATCCGTCGTACCGCCCGTTCACTTCCAGCAGGTAGCGGTCTTTAAAGCTGTAAGATAACCTTCCGAACATCGACTGGATGGCCCATTCATAAGCATTACCACCGGTACTCCACTGGTCTTTTTTCACGCTGCCGCCATTGATCACATGGATATCGTTATTCAGGAAATCCTGACGGCCCAGTGAATATGCATCATATTTCATGCTTTCCTGGCTGTATCCAAGCAATGCTTTAAAATCGTGCTGCTTTACCTGTAAGCCATAATTCACTGTACCGATGAACGTTTGATTAATAGCGGTGTTGTATTCGTCTTTCAGCGAGTTGGGCGATTGCTGCGTGGTAACGAGGTTTTCTTCATCATCGTACAGTTTGTAGGTAGCCCAGAAAGTTTTGTGTTTAATATCCCGGCTGTTATAGGAATACTGCCCTTTTACCGACAGGTTCTTAGTGATCCCGTAATCCAGTGTGAGGTTGGTGTTAAGGTAATTATCCTTGTAATTTTCAAACCCGCCGTGATTAATGATAGCCACCGGCTGGGAACCGCCGCGATAGCTCCGGTCGCGCCCCTGTGGGGTATAGGCCCATTCGGTGGGGTTCAGGATATACGCCCAATGCATGGCGGTGGTATAAATACCGGCGCCTGCAAAACTTTTAGGCGCATTCATATATACCGTATTGATGCCGAACTTCAGGTTATCCAGGATCTGCGTATTCACGTTTACCCGTGAGGTAAAGCGTTCGTTCATCACACCCTGTACCAGTCCTTCCTGTTTCAGGTAGCCGAGTGATACAAAGTAATCCGTATTTTTTGTTCCTCCGGAGATGCCCACATTATGTTGCATCTGGAGGGCGTTCTTTTTGAAGATGGCGCTGATCCAGTCGGTGCTGGGCAATTCCCCGCTGGCGTACTTCTGGATATCTGCATCGGAAAAGCGTACGGTGGCATCGGGATTATCGTTCAGCTGGGATTCATTCCATTTGCGCATAAAGGATACCGCGTCTACCAGTTTTGGGAGATAGGTAGGCTGCTGTGTGCCTGCGTAAGCATCGTACGCCAGCGAAGGCTTGCTGTTCAGTTTACCTTTACGGGTTGTTACCAGTATTACTCCCCCGGAGGCGCGGGCGCCATAAATAGCGGTGGCGGAAGCATCTTTCAGGATACTGATGTTATCGATATCCTGCGGGTTCACGGTTTCCAGCTGACCGGCCACTCCATCTATCAGCACCAGTACCGGGTTGTTGGACAGGGTGCTGATACCGCGGATATTCAGTTTGTTGTTGTTGGTTCCGGGCATACCGTCTGTTTGCTGTACAAACAGGCCGGGTACCTGGCCCTGCAGGGCGTTTACTACATTGGGCACGGGCCTTTCGGCTACGGCAGCGCCTTTTACGGAGGCTACCGCACTGGTAAGACTGGCCTTTTTCTGGGAGCCATACCCTACCACTATAATTTCACCGAGCTTTTTAGTGTCTTCCGTGAGTACGATACGCAGCTGGGTGTCCTTACCGCTGGCTATCTCCCGGGTATTATATCCCATAAAAGATACAATAAGTACTGCATTTTCGGGGATCCCCTTCAGCAGGTATTCTCCTTTCTCATCGGTAACAGTAGCCATAGAAGCGTCTTTCACCCGTACAGACACACCGGGCAAAGGTTCATCTTTTTCATTCACCACTTTTCCGCGGATATCTTTATACATGAGGCCGGCGTCGGCATCCAGCAGCATATTCGCCAGCATTTCATTACTGCGGCGGATGATCACTTTATCATCTGCTATAAAATATTCCAGGGAAAATGGCGCCAGCAGTTCTTTCAGCACGTTGCCCACTTTCTGGTGCTTTGCCCGGATAGTGACGATGCTGTTAAAGATCTCCCGGTTAACGGCGTAACTGAAAGAAAGATTGGCGCTGGCGCCTATCTCATCCAGCGCATCATGCAAAGCACCGCCTTCCACTTTCAGCGTAATCCTTTTTTCAAGCAGCTGGGCTTCGGTGTGCTTGGCCAGCAGTGTTAGTGTGGTACTACATACAACGACTACAATACACAATGACATTTTCATTAGCATGCCTATTACAGGTACACATTTTTTCATACTTTTACGTAGATTAAGGTTGAGTAAAAACTAGCTGCCATCGGTTACCAGGCCAGTGTGGCAAACTAGCGTTAGAACTTAACTTTCAGCCTCCCGCAAGGGAGGTTCTTTTTATGTAGGTGCCGCTTCCTTATGCATAGGCGGGTGGTTTATTTCATAACGTTTAGCATTCCTTGTCCATCCTGATGATGTACGTGGCACCATTGCTTTCCAAAGTGGCGTTGAGCGACAAACACAACTGCCGCAATGCTTTCTCTAAAGTGCCGTTGGTATTAAATTCCCCGAAATAGAAACAGTTGGAGATCTTTCCTTTGATCTCAATTTTTACATTGTAATAATATCCCAGTTCAGCCGCCACTTCCGGTAAACCGGCCCTGTCGTATTTCAGGATGCCCTCGCGCCTGCTCAGCAGATCACCGGTAGCCACTTTGTTTTTCTTAGTGATCGCACCTGTAGCCTTACTGAATATGGCCCGCTCACTGGGAGCCACATGCACTGCGCTATCCGCATTGCCAACCGCCACTTTACCGGTTAACACGGTTACCGCTACATCCGGCTGCGCATCAAATGCCCTGATATTAAAAGCCGTGCCCAGTACGCGGGTATCTACAAGCCCGCTGTGAATAATGAAAGGCTGTACTGCATTAGTGGTTACATCAAAAAAGGCTTCCCCGCTCAGTGTAAGTTCGCGGTTCTCTTTCCCGAAGGCATCTGTATATGTTAGTGTGGAAGCAGGACTGAGCCAAACGGTGGTGCTGTCCGGCAACTGTATCTTTTTATGTTCTCCCGCCTTAGTGGCTACCAGCTGTTGCCGGGAAGGAACGGGTATTGGCGCCGCTGGCCGCTGAAAATACCACCAGCCACTTACTGCCATTACAAACAGCACTGCCGCCGCTGCGGCTATCCTTGGCCACCAGGTATGTTTTACCGGTACTGTTTCCGGAACGGCAACCCGGATACGGGTCAGCAATTGCTGCTCCATTTCCGCCTCCAGCAAGGATTTGGCGCCCAGCTCCACTTCATCCCATTCCGGGGTGGTTTTGAAACTATAATAATAGTTCATGAGCTGTTTCACCTCTTCCTCACTGGCCGATCCGTCCATCCATTTATCTATCAATGAATAAAACTCCTGTCTGTTCATACGGGGTATTTCATCATTAGTGACAAAAAAGAAGGGCTACCCCCAAAGCAGGGCGAAAAAAAATTTATTTATCTATCAGCAGAAGAAGCAGCAAAGCATAGCCAAGGGCAGCACGCAGTTTGCGGAGGGCAATATTGATCTGGTTTTCAACGGTTTTCACCGAAACATTCAATTGTGCAGCAATTTCTTTATAAGAAAGATGTTGGTCCCGGCTCATCCGGAATATCACCCGGCATTTTTCCGGAAGGGTGTTTATCAGCGTATCGAGGAGGGATTGCAGTTCTTTCACGGCCAGCTCACTTTCCGGGGAAACGGTGTCCATCCGCTCCAGCATATGGTCAAACAGTTCTTCCCGCACAGGGTTTTGCCTGATATAACGGAATACCTTGTAACGGATGCTGGCGGAAAGATATGCCTTCAGGGAGCCATTCAGCCGGATACGATGGGATCTTTGCCACAATTCTGTAAACAGTTCCTGCACCAGGTCTTTGCAGGCTTCTTTGTCTTTCAGCACCTGGTAGGCCGCCAGGAACAGGGGTTCCCAATGCCGTTTGTACAACAGGCTTAGCGCCTGTTCATCGCCCGACTGCAACAACAACAACAATGCTTCATCTGTTTGCCCCTCAATGGCCGGCATGGTTGATACTAATTTTTTTATGGTGAAGGTGGAATACCAGGGGATAAATATAGCGGTTAAATTATTATAGCCGGGGCAAAAAAGATGAGCGGTCATCTTTC
>NZ_DATMTE010000222.1:0-4083 GCF_035564935.1 Chitinophaga sp.
CTGGCCATTGTTGTGATATTCTTTTGTTTCCGGTATTCCAAAGAGCAAAGGCTAAAAAGGCAGATTGATACTTACAATAGAAGAATAAAAGAATACTGGGAAAGAGATAGTTTAAATGGGGCATCATATAAGCAGGATACACCTATACATAATTAAGATCGTGCAATAAGAACGCCGCAGATAAGATAATATCTGCGGCGTTTTACCCATAGCACTACAACCGTTTCTGTGTATACGATATCTTCACCTTATACACCGGTGAACTTTTCAAATAAGCCGGTGGAATCCTGTTCCCCTCATCATCGTATTTCTCCGGCATAACGAGCTTAGCGGAATCAGTCGTTACAGTAGCCCGGACGTTAATCATTGCCTCCGCTTTTTCAATAACTGCATCATATTTCCCGACAGGTTGTATAACGGCGATATCTTCACCGTCGATCTGCACCGGTTCGTTGGGGAAGATCAGCAGAAATTCCGGAGACGAATTATCATACGGGTAGGGCGACATCATTTTGCTGATGCTGCCTTCTATTGTTGGGGTTATAAATACGAGGCTAACATTCGCTTTGCTTTTAAAGGGCACCTTGTCATTGGTGGCGTACAACTGGGGGTAAACCTGGGAGATATAGTCATTGGTTTCAGATCCGTAAATATACGGCACCCAGTTGTCATAAGGAGTGGTGGTGCCTTCGTAGGCCAGTTCACCATCCAGGTACAGTTCGAAATGATCGAAGAACAAATTGAACCCCGCGTTTTTAACGGTTATTTTTTTAGTGGTATCTGCTTTGCTGGTAATGGTCAGGCTGTCGATAACACCCGCCAGTCTGTGTGTAGCGCTGTCCACTTCTTCCATCCGCAGGTACATGCTGAAGTTAAATTTATCTTTTCCGGTGCTGAAAGCCGCATCTTCAAATACATTAGTGAACATCCCTTTGCTGTACATGATATCAATGTTGCCTCCTTCGGTTACGGTATTGTTTTCAACAATGTACTTCCCTTTTTCCAGTTCGCCTTTGTTGTTTAACGGAAGTTTTACCTTGAGCTGCTGGAACCCATCGGTGGCGTTGTTGTTGTCCAGCCTGAACACCAGTTCCATCCCATCACAATAGCGGCCGGATACCTGTTGAGTTTCCGTAAAGGTTTTGCGGGCTACCATGCTCGTTTTTAAGGTGGTGTCATTAAAAAGGAACGTAACGTTTTTTACGCCTTCGTTGATCGGCGGCGGTGGCGGCGGCGGCGGTGGTGGTGGGGGCGGTTCATGTATGTCGAAGGTAAATACGGCTTCCTTTTTCTGGCAGGAATAGGTTGCCATGGCGATCATGAACAATAATAAAGGGAAGCGTATGATAACAATATGTTTCATGTATATTTTTTTAAGATAGATTATAGTTTTAACCCAACGCCCAGTGTAATATAAGGGCCGGTATAAAAGGAATGGAAGATATTGTCCCCGTTAATGGTGTCGTCGGTTTTTTCTGCAATGGCCTTAATATCCGCTGCCTGCTGTACCTGGAGAAACCGGCTGTTCAGTACATTCTGTACACCGCCTTTAATTTCTACGAGTTTCCCGATAAGTTGGGAGAAACTGAGGTCCAGTGCATCCCGGGGCATTTCATATACACTGGCGTTATCGATATTGCCAACGGTAGTGAGGCGCTTACCAATCCGGTTGTAACTGGCATTCAGTTTTAAGCCGGTTGCTAAGTTGGTATAGTTTAAACCGGCATTGATGAGGTAAGGGGATTGTCCTGTCAGCGGCCGGTTTTTGTCCTGCAGCCCGGCGCGGGGGCCCAGGTCTACCTTGCTGTAGATATACGCAGTATTCAGCAGTACGGAAAGGTGCTGCATAGTTTTGCTGACGTTGGTGTTGCCGTTGAAGTAACGTTGCATACCCAGCATCAGTTCCACTTCCGCACCGTAATTGGTGGCTGAAAGGGCATTGTCCCACCGGAAGCTGTTCCGGCCACTCGTGCTGTTATAGTAGTAAAATTCCACCGGGTTCCTGAACTTTTTGTAGAATACTCCTGCTGTAAAGATCTCGCCGGTACCGGGGTAATGTTCGAAGCGGAGGTCAATATTGTCGATATCCGTTTGGGTTTTCAGATTTTCGTTTCCATACGCGAGCCGGTAGGTCATGAAATCCATGTAGTAAAAGGTGGATATTTCCCTGAACTCCGGACGGTTTAATGTTTTCGAATAAGCGGCGCGCAGCAGATTTTTTTCGGTATAGGAATAGCTAAGGTTGAAGGATGGAAGTTTGCTGGTGTTTTGCCGGTGAAGGTTTACCTGCCCGTTGTCGCTACCGCCACCGAGCTGCCAGCTGTAAGTCTGTAGTTTTTGGGTATTGTCTTCTATACGAAGACCGCCATACAGCTTCAGTTTGGAGGTAAAGGGAATTTCAGCTGCCAGGTAAACGGCCTTTAGATCGTTTTGGGCGGTGTAGCTGTTTTGAGCGCCCCAGATCTCCGTAATACGGCTTCCCTGTACATCATCGTTTTCCAGGTTGAACTGCCGGTATTCAAAACGTCTTTCTTTATCTTCCACATAAATTCCTGTTTTTAAAATTACGGCGGCGTTGGCAATTTTCAGCGGTTGCACAATATCCAGGGCCACCGTCTTAATTTCTTCCGGTAAAGTCGTATATCTTCTGCCGCGGTAATACCCGCCATAGAAATATTCCACCAGTGACGAATCATGATAATAAAATTTCTTCTCATTTTTCAGGGTGCGGTAACGTTGGTCGGGATCGTCGTACCTGCTTTTGGTGTATCCGGCGGTCCAGTTAATTTGCGTACCGGGATGCAGTGTATGTTGCCCGCTCAGCTGTGTGGTATAAATTCCCCTGAAACTGTTGGACAGGATGTATTGGCGCACGTACTGGTTTTCATAGAGGCCGGAGCCATCCGGTGCAGCAAGTCCTGTTTCACCGTTGCGGAGTACCGCATTGGTATTTCCCATATGGGTATAAAGATTTTTAAAACTGATCCGGTGATTTTTGTTGATGTCGAGCGATAAATTCAGCATACCGTTTAGCCTTACGTTGTGGTCGTAGGTTTGATCGGAAAATTTATAAGTGCTGGAATATACATCACTCATGATCGCTGTTGTATTCTGGGAAACGATTACATAGCGGTAGGTATTGGCGTAGTTGAATGCGCCGACAATTCCCAGCCGCGACGATTTTCCCCAGGTGAACCGCTTTGCGAAATCCAGGTTGAAACGATGGTCTACGGGCGCTTTCCGTGGATAGAGATCCCAGTTATCCGCAAATTTCGGCGTGAGGGCTCTTTTTTCTTCCGGCGTCCATGTGTCCACCCTGCCGGATCCTATTTCCTTTGGCAGGCTATAGGTACCGTCGTCGTATCCCAGCCAGTTCCTGCTGCCCTGGCGCTGTTCCCTGAAATCTTTAAAAGTGGTAAAGGGATTATAGGATGCGCTGTAGCTAACGTTAAATGCGTTTTTCGCAGGCATCTCGGTGGTATGCACTTTAATGACGCCGCCGGCAAAATCGCCGGGAAGCTCAGGTACGGCGGTTTTGTAGATCATGATCCGGTCTATTAACGGGGAAGGTAAGATGTCAAAACTGAATGCGCGGCTGTCCGGTTCAAAACTGGGCGCCATCAGTCCGTTCAGCATCACGGGGTTATAGCGTTGCGATAAACCGCGGATAACGACCATCCTGTTCTGTATGATACTGACGCCGGCGATCCGGCGTATAACCTCCGCTGCATCCCTGTCCTGGCTCCGGGCAATCTGTTCTTTTGAAATACCGCTCACCACCGCATCGGCGTGGTGTATTTCATCAATAACGGAAGCTACGCTTCCCGTTTCCCGTATTTTCCTGGATGCAATGGTTACTCCCGCCAGCTGACCTTTTGCTATTTTCAGGGAAACTTTCACGGCGAAGGTTTCATTTGCTTTAATGGTGATACCGGTGATGGCAACAGTACCATATCCCACGGCGCTAACGGTGGCCTCATGGGCGCCGGCAGGTACAGGAATGGAAAACTTCCCGTCGTCGTCAGTGCTGCCGCCTTTCACGCCTATGCGGATGGTTGCACCGGGAATAGGGGTATTGTTTTC
>NZ_DATMTE010000223.1:0-9850 GCF_035564935.1 Chitinophaga sp.
TTCTGCCCAATCCTCTGCTTTATCTTTCACATTATCCAGGAAATCACCTGCCTGATCCATCAGGCCCGCCTTTTTTTCTTCGGCTTTGTCTGACATACCTGCAAACCAGTTATCAACTGTACCTGCAATAAAAGGAGGTAATTTGCCTTTCACATATTCTTTGATCACATCAATGGACTGTGCTGCCTGTTCGGCGGTAAGTCCGGCTTTGTCCTGTAATTGCTGAATGAGTTCCTGCATAAATAGAGTTTTATGGTTAGAGATCGTGTTACTGTTCACGTGCAACCGGAACAGTTAGGCCACTTTCAGTTTAACAAGGGTAGATTGCTCCAGTTTTGCCTGTGCATATTCCCTGGTAAGATGGAAGTGCGATTCATTGGCCGACGGCAGTTCATACATCGCGTCACTCAGCACTACTTCACAGATGGAGCGTAAACCGCGTGCACCCAGCTTGTATTCCATTGCTTTGTCTACAATATAATCGATCGCTTCCTCTTCTATCTGTAAATCGATATTTTCTACCTTGAAAAGTTTCTTGTACTGTTTTACCAGCGCATTTTTTGGCTCGGTAAGGATCAGTTTCAGGGTATCCCTGTCGAGGGAGTTGAGATAGGTTACCACAGGCAAACGGCCCAGTAACTCGGGGATCAGACCAAAGGATTTCAGGTCCTGTGAATTGATGTAACGCAGGATCTGTTTTCTGTTCTCTTCTTCTTTTTCCTTGTTAACGGTGAAACCGATAGAGTGTGTTTGTATTCTTCTGCTGATGATCCTTTCCACGCCATCAAATGCGCCGCCGCAAATGAAGAGAATATTTTGCGTGTTCAGTTTGATCAGTTTCTGCTCAGGATGCTTACGGCCGCCCTGGGGTGGTACCAGTACTTCGGTGCCTTCCAGTAATTTCAGCAGCCCCTGTTGAACGCCTTCTCCGCTTACATCACGGGTGATGGAAGGATTATCGTTTTTACGGGCAATTTTATCGATTTCATCGATGTAAACAATACCGCGTTCAGCAGCTTCCACATCGTAGTTACATACCTGCAACAGGCGGCTGAGGATACTTTCCACATCTTCACCCACATAGCCGGCCTCTGTAAATACGGTAGCGTCCACAATAGCGAAGGGTACGTTTAATTGTTTTGCGATGGATTTGGCCAGCAGGGTTTTACCGGTACCGGTTTCTCCTACCATGATAATGTTGGATTTTTCTATCTCTACTTCATCATCGCCAATCTGCTGATTCAGTCTTTTATAGTGGTTGTATACTGCTACCGCCAGTATTTTCTTCGCATCGTCCTGGCCAATTACGTATTCGTCCAGGAACTTTTTCATGTCTATAGGTTTAGACACTTTGGGAGCGAAGTTGGGAGCCACGGCTGCAGCCGCTTTCTTGCCCGGAGTAAATAACTCCTGGTCAATTATCTCCTGCGCGTTGGCTACACAGTTTTCACAGATGTGTCCTTCTGCACCTGCAATCAGTATCTGCACTTCTTCCTTGGAGCGGCTGCAAAAGGAGCATCGGATTTTAGATTCTTTCATTTCGAAATAGATTATTTTTCTACGAAACTATCATTGTCTGCAATGGTATTGCAGGGTTACAAATTTACACTAAATAGCCGAAAGCGTAAGTCTTAATACAGTAAAGCTTATCATCTCACAAAACAAAAGCTATTGTAATGAAGATAGTAGCGTTTTTTAATATGTATCGCTGTCATCTTCGCTACAATAGCTTTATTTATGCCTTGAGCGTTAAGCTATTACTGAGGTGTTTCCAGGTTTTTCTTTGGATTTTTCTGGAGTACGTCATCAATAATGCCGTATTCTTTTGCTTCATCCGCAGTCATCCAGTAATCACGGTCTGAATCTTTTTCCACTTTTTTGATCGGCTGTCCGCAGTGGCCTGCAATGATTTCGTTCAGTTCTTTCTTCAGTTTCACAAATTCACGCGCAGTGATTTCGATGTCTGAAGTCTGGCCTTCTGCACCGCCATGAGGCTGGTGGATCATTACACGTGCATGTTTCAGCGCGGTACGTTTTCCTTTTGTGCCTGCTACCAGTAATACGGCGCCGAAAGAGGCCGCCATACCGGTACAGATAGTGGCTACATCAGGAGAAATGATCTGCATAGTATCATAAATACCCAGGCCGGCGTAAACGCTTCCTCCGGGGCTATTGATGTACATCTGTATATCACGGTTACGGTCGGAAGATTCCAGGAACAGCAACTGCGCAGTAATTACATTTGCTACGTAGTCGTTCACCGGGTCTCCCAGGAAAATAATACGATCAGCCATCAACCGGGAGAAAACGTCCATCTGGGTCATATTCATCTGGCGTTCTTCAAGGATATAAGGAGTCAGGCTGTTGATCTGGTGGCTTTTGGCGTAACTGTCTACTACCAGGCTGCTGATTCCCCGATGCTGGATGGCATATTTTCTAAATTCATTATTAATGTTCATGATGGTGATGTTTATGAGGTAAATTAACAAAATCTTCTGCTTTGATTTCCTCTTCTTTCACGTTCACCTTTGCTTCAGCCCAGTCAAATAACTTGGCAGTGATCATTTCGCGGTAAGTCTGGTCTACAAATTTCTCATCCTGTAACAGGCGATCCAGGTAGCTGTCTAACCATTCTGCTCCATCAGCAGCGGCGCCGCCATAGTAGCCTAATACTTTTTGTTTGGCATTTTCTTTCAGATCTTCGAAAGAAACTTCCAGTTTATTTTCCTTAACCAGTTTATCGCTGATGAGTGTCCAACGTAATTGATGGTCAAACGAAGGGAATTCTTTTTCCGCCTCTTCAGCAGTTTTTGGTTTTTCACCGCCTACCTGCAGCCAGCGTTTGAGGAAATCCTTTGGTAATTCGATCGGCGTTTCGTGCACCAGTACTTCAAACAGCTCGTTGTGAAGGTGGTTGCGGCTCTCAGAATCCCAGTATTTGCCGATTTCTTCTTTCAGTTTAGCCCGGAAAGCTTCTTCAGTAGTGATTTCTTCTCCAGGGTAAACTTCTTTGAAGAACTCTTCATTCAGTTCTCTTTTTTCAATCAGACCTACTTTGGTGATGGTGAGTTTGAAATATTTCTTTGCTGCTTCCTTGTCGCCTGCTTCAAAGCCCAGGTCTTTCAGAACCCAGCCCAAACGCTGTTCGTCAAAGGAAGTAGCCAGTTGGAATACAATGCTGTCTTCATTCTTTTTGCCCTGTAACTCAGCCTGGATAGCCGGTGAAAAGTACTTCACCAGCAAGGCGTTCTCTTTTACGATACCGCCTTCCACTACATTACCTTTCTTGTCAGATTCTTCGAATTTAACGTTAATCACGTTATCTTCAGAGGTAATTGTTTCAGGTTCTGTTGTTTTACCACCTTTCAGCTGCAGGCGCTGTACTTCATCGTTTACCATTTCGTCGGTAACGGTTACTTTATACTTGGTAAGGGTGGTTTTGTTATTTTCCAGGGGAGTAACGCTGAAGGCCGGTTTCAGACCTACTTCAAACTCGAAGTTGTAATCAGCTGGTTTGTTGTAATCCAGGTCTTTCGCCTGTTTTTCCAGGGACAGCGGCTGGCCGAAGATTTCCAGTTTTTCTGCCTGCACATAGCCCATCAGTTCTCTTTCAACAGTTTTCAGAATTTCGTCGCCA
The DNA here is from genome assembly GCF_035564935.1 of Chitinophaga sp. GTDB lineage: Bacteria > Bacteroidota > Bacteroidia > Chitinophagales > Chitinophagaceae > Chitinophaga. The sequence continues at coordinate 3,638 of NZ_DATMTE010000223.1, forward strand.
AAGATAGCCTGACCGTGCATTTTCTTAACCATACCTGCAGGTACCATTCCTTTACGGAAGCCTGGTATGTTCGCATTTTTGCTGAATTGCTTTACTGCTTTGTCAAAATTAGGAAGGTAATCTTCCTGGCTCACTTTCACAGTGATCTTATCGTTCAATAAACCAATGTTTTCTCTCGTAACGGTTGCCATAATTGAATTGTATAAAGTGTTCTTTAAGAAGCAATAATGATTCCTTGTTTATTTTTCTGCCATGAAGTCACAACGGCAAGTAGGAATGGCAGGAAATTATTTTTGAATAAAATCAGGTGAAACTGTGTCTGAATAAGACAGTAGTGACAATGAAAGTGAGGGGGAGCATAGCATTATCACATTGCCATATTGACGCATTGCCACATAATATTATATGTGCGGATGAAGGGACTCGAACCCCCATGCCTCGCGGCACCAGATCCTAAGTCTGGCATGTCTACCAATTTCATCACATCCGCAGTAAATAAAAAGAACTCGCTCTTCCCTGTTAGTTCCGCCCGGATATACATGACAAGAGCCCCTTTTTAGCTCAAAAAGGATTGCAAAGGTATTATTTTTTGGGAATTAACAAAATCATTTATATAGGGAACATTCGCCGGCTTTCGCCCCTAATTTTTTAAAAAATCAGAATTAAGCAGTTAAATTGGAGGGCAATTACTGTAAAAGTATATCTGATGCTATGGCCAAAACCTTTTTTGAAGAGCTGAACAGCGCAAATGCTACTGGTGTAGCCTATAAAAATATCAACCTGAAAAAGGCCGCCCTGGCCTATTTCGCCAATTCCGGCAACGCCACCATCGCCGATCTGTGCAAGGAGCTCAATCTCAGCACTCCCAAAGTGACCAACCTGGTGAATGATCTTATCACCGATGGACTGGTCATGGATTATGGCAAAATAGAGTCCACCGGTGGCCGTAAGCCAAACCTGTACGGACTGGTGCCGGATTCCGCCTTCTTTATCGGCGTAGACGTAAAGCATGACCACCTCAACCTGGGCCTGTCCGACCTCCATAAAAACCTGCTCACCACCGTGGAAGGACTGCCTTATGCGCTGGATAACACCAAAGCCTCGCTGGAACAGCTTTGCCTGCTGATCAATAACTTTATCGACGGGCTCACAGTGCCAAAGGAAAAAATCCTTGGTATCGGTATCAATATCCAGGGACGTATTAACTACGCTACCGGCTACAACTACAGCCTTTTTTATTTCGACGACGAACCCCTCAGTAAAGTCATTGCAGCCAAAGTTGGCATCCGCGTTTTCCTGGAGAACGATTCACGCGCAATGGCATACGGGGAATTTTGCTCCGACCTTGTGAATGGCGAACGTAACGTGCTGTTCCTGAACCTTGACTATGGCATAGGGATGGGCGTGCTGATCAACGGGGAACTGTATTATGGCAAATCCGGCTATAGCGGGGAAGTAGGGCATATCCCCATGTTCGACAACGAGATCATTTGCCATTGCGGGAAAAAAGGATGCCTGGAAACAGAAGCCTCCGGATGGGCGCTGGTAAACATGTTCCGGCAAAAACTGGCTGCCGGCTCTTCCTCTATGCTCACCCGCACGCACCAGTCGCCGGAAGATATCCATCTGCACGACATCATAGCGGCGGCCAACAACGATGATATGCTGGCCATAGAACTCATCGCCAAAGTAGGAGAGAACCTTGGCCGCGGCGTGGCCCTGCTCATGAACATCTTCAACCCCGAACTGGTGATTCTCGGCGGCGCCCTGGCCGCTACGCAAGACCACATACGCCTGCCTATAAAAAGCGCTATGAAAAAATATTCCCTCAGCCTGGTTAGTAACGATTCCAAATTGAAAATGTCACGACTGGGTGAAAGCGCAGGCATTATCGGGGCCTGCCTGTTGGTAAGAAATAAGGTGCTCATAAGCTAGTTTTACCTAACTTTAGTATTCACCTGAACTCCATTTTCTTACCCTAAAAAATGATTGTTATGTCCACCACATTAACAACGTACCTCACATTCGGCACTAATTGCCGGGAAGCAATGAATTTTTATAAGGGCATTTTCGGAGGAGAACTCCAGATTATGACAATGGGCGATGCGCCGGACAGCGATAAACAACCCCCTGAAGCAAAAGACCTGGTGATGCACGCGTATCTTAAAACACCCGGGTTTGAAATCATGGCGTCCGACAGTATGATGGGGCAAACACCTAAAAACGGGGACAGCGTTACGCTCGCCTTGGGCGCTACATCTAATGAAGAGGCGGAAAAATTGTTCAATGCATTATCTTCCGGAGGCAAGGTTACAATGCCACTGGAAGAAACTTTCTGGGCGCACCGCTTTGGTATGCTCACCGATAAGTACGGCTTTCCCTGGATGATAAGCTTTAATAAGCCGATGATGTAACCAGGTTATTTTTTTAAGAGACGATAAGTTTTACAGCTGTTTACTTTCCTGGTATCCCGGAAAATAAACAGCTGTATTTTTATTTCTTCTTCCTGAAAAAAGAAAATAATCCTCCTCCGCGCAATTCATTTTTCTTCTCTGCTGCAGGCCGGAACCCGGGATCGTTTGCTATAATCAGGTCAATGGTCTTTTTGCAGGCGCCCATATCTTCTTTGGCTTCGTAAGCCAGCGCCATCGTATATCTTACGGCAGATGCCTCCGTATCCCATGTCCAGTTATTGGTGGCATAAATATGCAGACATTGGGTAGCGTAAGCCAGGCATTCATCATATTCTTTGTTACCAAGATAGGCTTCCGCCAGGAAAGCGTATACGCCAAACCGGTAGTTGGGGGCGTTGTCTGTTGCATCGCCGCCGGACATGATCTGTAGTGTATATAAAAGATCCGTAATAGCGGCTTTGAAACGGCCCAGTTTTAACGCGGCTTTTCCCCGGAAGTAATAGATCTTCATCTGCGAAATCACCGGCAGTTTGGGAATACCGCCAATGGAAATACGGTTATTGACAGCGCCGATGCAATGTTCATACTGTGCATTGTCAAAATACAGGTACATCAGGTTAAAGTATGCGTCGCTGTCGTCCGGCTTTTCCACCAGGTGCGTTTCCAATGCCAGTATACGTTCATGCAGGTCGTCGGCACTGTTGGTCCGGATAAATGCCCGCCCGGTTTTAATGCGGTCAATGTTGTAGATAATGGTTTCACGGTCGTAATCTTCCAGCAATTCCATATCCTTTTCAATCCAGGTATTGTATTCATCCAGTATTTTTTCGTAGAGATGCAGCGCTTCAGCATGTTTCTCCAGTGTACACAGGTCGTCTATCATTCTTTCATGGATAGATACATAGTACATGAGCGGAAGTGCCTCCGTGAAGTTATCCAGGATGGTTTGCCGGTCGGTAATGGCCTCTGCCAGCTTGCCCATGCTATGGTAGGCATCCGCCCTGGATTCCAGCTGTTCCCAGAAGGGCGACATATTATAGCCGATAGTATGTACATGTGCCGCTTCCTCGAACATGCCGCCTTCGTATAAAGCAATGCCATAGTTGTTGCAGCACATGGCAAAATGGTGAGGATGGCCGGCATAAGAACTGCCTGTATTTTCATACCAGTAAGCATGATAAATATCAAATGCTTTTTTATACAGGAACCGCTTCAGCCTGGCAGACGCCTGTTTTACCGCATTGTCTTTTTCCAGCTGGATAATCTCGCTGAAAATGACACCAGCCGCGTACCAGTCGTACGCAATATTATGCTCCACATCAGGCCAGCTTTCGGGGAACTGTCCGTTTACCTTATAGCTGGTAAAATACCACCTTACCATGCTGAATGGATAAGGTTTAATGGCCAGTGATTTTTCATACCATGGCAACGCTTCATGATAGCTGCCGATATTAAAGAACGCAGTAGCGGTATAATGGTAGAAATAGGCTTCTTCCGGGTATTCGGCAATGAAACGTTTGCCGGTGGAAATCTGTTCCAGGGTCCCTTCATCATCGTCGTCTCCAAAAAACTCCGGCCAAAATTCCGTAGTGCCTTTACAAAATTCCCTTGCCAGCGCCGCATTCCGTATGCCATCGGCGAGCAATTGCCGGATATGCCGGAGCAAACGCAGCATATCTTCTTTGGTATTTTCTCCTGCGGAGATCATTACCTGCAGCATGCTGGCGGCAAATTCGTAATCTGCCATATCCAGGGCGAACCAGGTGGTGGACAACAGCCGGTTATTAAATACGGTGCATTCAAAGGACTGTTTATAGTATTCCAGCGCAGCGGGCCTGTTTTCGGTATGGTAATACACATCCCCGATACGGGTAAAGCACTGGAACCGCGCCACATTGAGCTGGGGCAGATCGTCGGCATACAACGATTCATACACCTGGAGATTACGGTGCATATCGGCCAGGGCCTTATCGGTTTCATTCTTTAACACCCATACCTGGAAACGGTACAGTAATGCTTTTGTAGTTAACTCTTCATCGCCGCCGGCAATGAGTATATCACAATCGCTGATGGTTTCATCTCCTTTATCGGCCATAATATTGGCGCCCATATAGGCGCGGTGTACGCGGGCCTGCACATGTGAAGGATCAATGCTCAATACCTGGCAGAATGCATTGTAGGCTTCATTATACATGGCAGTGGCAAGATCCCTGTTATCGGTGGCTTTGGCATTTTCCAGCTGCGACAAGCCCAGCAACTGCCAGCCCCGTGCCTCCCCCGGATGATCCTGCAGGTATGTTTCAAGTTTGGTAATTGCTTCCGTATACGCCTGTTCATTATACAGCCTTTCCAGTTCGTCTAAATACATATGCGCTTTATTAGGACCTGTAATTTATTAATATTGGGGATGATGATAAATATTTTCTGGTAGTTTCCTTCCGAATATATATATTTAAAGACCATTTATTATCAGCCAGAAACTTCAATCCTTTGCCATGAAAGCAATAGCAGTATTGTTATTACTCCTGTGCAGCACAGCAGTATACGCGCAGGAGTGTGATTGCAGGAAGAAATTTGACAGTGTACAGGTCTATCTGAGAAAGAATTATGTAGGGTTTATCGACAAAGTAACTCCTGTTACACAGCAGGCTTATACCGCCATGCTCACAAAAATGCGGCTGCAGGCAGCTACCATTAAAGGCGCCACACATTGCCTGCTGCTGGTGAACCGTTACCTGCGCTTTTTCAAAGACCAGCATCTTTCCCTGCACATTGGCTATACGCCGCTAAAAGAAAAAATAACACTCACGCCCCAGCAGCTCGATATGCTCGGAAAGCAGCCAATAAGCGGCATAGCGGGCATTTACCAGGAAGGCTCGCTGTATAAAGTGGCCCTGGTAAAAAATCTCAGGGGATTACGCACTTACGCGGCCGTGATCATGGAATCTGCGGTGCCCGACTGGAAAACAGGAGACGTGTTGTTTGAGCTGGCCGCTACCGGACCGGATAAATTTGACCTGATCAGTTATGCAGAACAACAGGTGAACTTTGATACCCTTACGGTTGGCAGGCGGTATGACGGACTTGCTGCACTGGGCTGGCAAAAGCCAGGGGCAGTTGGGCCCCCGCAAACTGCCGGCCTTACGCCGCTGCAGAAAGTACGGGAAATCCCCGCTTTTGCCGATATGCCGGCAGCGCCTTTCTTTTTCCGGCAGGTAAACGACAGCACCGGCTACCTGCGCATCGGCAGTTTCGATGCCACCGTTTACCCGCTGGCAGATTCCGTACTGAATGCCAACGATGAATACCTGCGCAGGAACCCCAACCTGGTGATAGATGTCCGTAACACCGGCACCGGCGCCGACAAACTCATTGAGCGCCTCCGGCCGTTACTGTATACCCAGCCGGTGAGGATCACGGGGGCCGACTTTTATGCAACCCCGGATAACATTACTGCATGGGGCCACGTACTGGACGAGCAAACGGGGAAATTGCCCGATGAATACGTAGAGCAGATCCGCACCGCCATCCGCCAGGGAAACGGGTTGCAGGGAAGGCTGGTAAGCCTGGGACCGGATGAAAACATGATCCTGCCCGCCCCGTTGCCAGTGCCTGCTAAAGTGGCGGTGCTGATCAATGATCAGTGCAGTAATACCGCAGAGCAGTTTTTACTGGAAGCTGCCCAGAGCCAGAAAGTAAAATTGATGGGAACTCCCACTGCCGGAGCATTGGATTATTCCAATGTAGCCAGGGTAAAATTTTCGATCCCTGATTTTTCAGTAGACTATCCGGTTACCCG
>NZ_DATMTE010000224.1:0-18192 GCF_035564935.1 Chitinophaga sp.
TACTGCATGTAATTGTTTCAAATTTGTTACGGGTATGGGAACCGTGTGATTCTTTTCCATTATAATTTATCAACCATACCAGCCTCCGGGAACTAGCAGTTATTAATGGGAAATTTCATATGAATATACATAACCCAAAAGAAATATTATGAAAAAAGTGCGGCCTATTAATCCTGGTAGCGTAGGAGGAGCGCGTGTTTTAGAGGTTTCAGGATTGCACAGCGAATCATCAGAAACGTTACAACAATTAGCAAAAGATATCTGCAACCTGGTTTTTATGGATATAGAGATACCCGGACTGACCGCGATAGAAGCCGCCAGCATAGTAAAAGCAGCTTACCCTGATATAAATGTGCTATTGCTTACCCTGAATGAAACGGAGCAGGGATTAAGGCCGGTGCCGGCAGCCACTGATACATTTAAAGTAGATCATGTACCGCCGGTTTCCCTGTCGGAATTTATTGCCCAGGTATACGAAACCGCTTTGCAATCGAACCTGGTAGCGGTTAACAAAGTATTGGCATTTTTCCGGAAAGAGAAACAGATTTATCAGGATCCCTATGGATTATCGCCAAGGGAGAAGGAAATTTTACGTTGCCTGGTAAATGGCGACACCTATAAACAGATAGCGGACGGGTGTCATATCAGTGTGGGAACAGTCCGTTCCCATATCATGAATATTTATCGCAAGCTCGATGTAAATTCCCGCTCCAATGCTATTGTAAAGGCAATGAAAGAACACCTGGTCTGATGCAACGCTTAGCCCCAGAACCCCTGTGCCTTTACCTGTTTGCCTTGCTGACGTAATGATTTACGCACCTGTACCACCATCTGCTGATTACCTGCTACATAATAAGTTGTATTTGCCACCGGGAAATCATAATGGTATAGCCATTCATGCAAATCGGTGAAATAATGACCGTTATTGGAAAGCGGTTGAACCGGCATTTGTAGTAACTGCCGGGTAGCAGGGTCTTCCAGCTGGAGGAAACAATGAAACTGCTGTCCGGCAGCTTTACGCAGGTACAAAGAATGGAAATGCCCGGTGGCGCTTGCATCGCCTATGCAAACAAGGTACTGTGCGTCGGACGGCTGATGGAGGCCGCCTCCGGGCCCGGCATAATATATTTCATCACCAGTTTGCAGGCCCAACGCCCAGGAGCTGCCAACACCCTCGTGTCCGCAATCTACTATAAGCACAGCGGTTTGTTTAATAGTATCCCAGCTTGCCACCGTGTAATCGCGGTAGGTGTATGGGGCCACCTCACATTTGAGATGCTGTGTGCTGCGCTCAGGTAATGCCTGTGGGAGTTGCAGGTGTATTTCCATTAAAAAGTTTCCTATACGCGTGAGGGTTGTTACACGCGCAGTTTTTCCTATGCGCGACATCAGGAAACTGGTCGCCCTGTCTTTAATTGAAATCATGTAATGTAAATAATTGGGTGATTATAAGATGCCGGTCATGGAGGGATAAGCCTGGATAATAAGACGCCTGATATTTTCAGATCTGATGCTCAGGTGTTTGAATACGCTCAGGGTTTCCAACGCGGGCACCAGTTCAAGCATATCTTTCAGGGCCGCAGTGTAGGCTTCACTGTGAGTATCCGCAGTTTGCTCAATAATAGCAACGTTTGCCAGGAAAGCAGCTACAGAACCTTTTCTCAGGGTTTGACCGTTTATTTCAACATGGTTAACATCGTCGGGTAAAATGGCAGATGGTGTCATAAAGTAATTGTTTCGGCAAAACTAACGGACCCGTACTTTTCTACTATTATACTATTCCGGGTTATAATTATACTTTTCCCGGCTCGAAATCCGGAAAGCAACTGGTGTTTGCCCGGTATGTTGCTTAAAAAAGCGGTTGAAATAAGTAACTTCATTGAACTGCAGGTACCAGGCTATTTCCTTGATGCCATGAGCAGAGTGCAACAGCATGCGCTTGGCTTCCAGTACACGTCTGGCTGCGAGTAAAGCAGAAGCCGTTTGCCCGGTTTCCTGTTTTACCACCTCGTTCAAATGGTCGGTGGTAACATGTAGCGCCCGCGCATAATCGCTGCAGCTGCTCCAGCACAACAGGTGTTTTTCCATCAGCTCCCGGTAGCGGGTTAGTAATTCCGGTTGTAAAGATGATCCCTTGGTATTTTCAGGAAGATAACGCATAAAAAATGTCAGCAATACTGCCAGGTAATGCTGTAACACCTGCTCCTGTAACGCTTTGCGGGTATTAAATTCCCGCAGCAGCTGCGCGCATAAATGCCAGATCTCCTGGAAAGCAGCACTGTCTGGTGTTACTGCCGCTTCCATACATACAGGTAAGGCCGGGAAACCGGGTGGTAAAAAATCAGCGGTGAAAGAGATCAGGTACACATCCAATACCCGGTCTGCGTCCGAAGATAAATGCACCTGCCATGGTGCCAGCAGGAATATGCTCTCCGGAGGCATGTCTACCATCCTGAAATCCACCATATGCCGGCTTCCCGTTTTACCTGTTACCGCTAATGTGTAAAACTCATGCCTGTGGGCGGTAGTCAGATCAGCATTAGGGTGATGCGCCGGTTCCCCGGCTTTTTTATAATGAACATCTATCATCAACCCCGGAACAACCAAAAGTTCTTCCAGCCGGTATGATGCAATGATGGATTGTTTTTCTTTTTTCATAACCAACATCCTCACTTTATTATCTGACGATCAGGTAAAGCAATTATTGTATTTTTTTTCTTTTGTAAGAAAGATTTTCCGGTTAATGCTCTCTTTATCTCACCTTAAAAAGATACCTGGATTGGGTAAAATTGCATACATTTATTTGCAACCGATTGCATAGTTTCGGATTATATTAGCATAACAGGCGTTGAGATTACCTGTAGAAGTACCTGTAATATTGATTTGAAGCTATCCGGTGTTTTGCAAACGTTTGCCGGAAATAATGAATTTCACGATGAAAGAAAAATGAAAACCAGCACGGCTCAACCTGAAAAATAATTATTGATGATAAAGTATCTGTTAGCAGCTTCGCTGATGTTGTTGTTCGTAACCACCAGTGCCATCACCCCGGCAGATTCCCTCCTGAAGCTCTGGTACCGGCAACCGGCACGGCAATGGGTGGAAGCGCTGCCTGTTGGAAACGGTCGCATCGGCGCCATGGTTTTTGGTGGTGTACAGCAGGAAGAACTGCAGCTAAATGAAGGCTACCTCTGGTCCGGCGTACCCCGCGATGGTAATAACCCCCAGGCAAAAGAAACGCTGCCCCTTATCCGCCGGTTGCTGGCCGCTGAAAAATATATGGAAGCGGATCAGCTGGCCCGTAAAATGATGGGCACCTATAGCGCACGGTATCTTACACTGGGGAGCCTTTTTATCAGTAACGATATACCACAGGAGGCTACACAATACAAACGTGAACTGGATCTGAACAATGGAATAGCACGCGTTAGCTATACGGCTAACGGTATTGCCTATACGAGGGAGGTATTTTGCAGTTACCCCGGTCAGCTACTGGTTATACGATACGCAGCCGGTAAACCGGGACAGCTTAATTTCAGCACCCGCTTCGCCAACCCAATGCCACATACCAATTCAGTGATGAACCCTCACTATGTAGTAATGAAAGGCAGATGCCCGGAATATGTGGCGGCAAGAGCCTATGAACCCAAACAGGTTGTTTACGGCAATAAAGGCATCAACTACGAAGTACATCTGGATGCACGTATAAGCGGAGGGCACGTGAAAGCAGATACCGGCGGTATACATATTTCCGGCGCCACCGAAGCCGTGCTGCTGTTATCAATAGGCACCAGCTATAAAAACGGATTGCCCAATGACAAAAAACCGCATACAGCTGCTATAACTCCTTTACAACAGGCCGGAAGCTATCCACAATTGCGGAAAACCCACGTTAACGACTATACATCATTATTCAACCGCGTACAACTTGATCTTGGAAATGATACCTCCGCCCTGCTGCCAACAGATGAACGCTTAAAAGTATATACCCTTCACGGTGGTAATCGCGATCCGCAACTTACTGCATTGCTGTATCAATACGGCCGTTACCTGATGATATCCGGTTCGCGTAAAGGCGGACCAGCCATGAATTTGCAGGGATTGTGGAATAAAGAGATGCAACCGCCCTGGGGCTCCAACTACACCATTAACATCAATACGGAAATGAATTACTGGCCATCGGAAACAGCCAACCTGTCGGATTGCGGCAACCCGTTATTTGATTTTATAGGGCAGCTGGCTAAACATGGGCGTATAACCGCTTCCGTTAACTATGGAGCAAGCGGCTGGACGGCGCATCATAATTCCGACATATGGGGCATGACCAACCCCGCCGGTGGCTTCGATTTTTCCGATCCCAGCGGTAACCCCAAATGGGCCATATGGCCCATGGGTGGCGCCTGGCTGAGCCGCCATTTATGGGAGCATTACCAGTTTACCGGCGATAAGAAAATGCTGCAGCAGGCGTACCCGGATCTGAAAGGAGCCGCGCTTTTTATGCTGGACTGGCTGGTGAAAAATAACGATGGACAATGGGTAACAAGTCCTTCTACCACACCGGAAAACAATTTCATGGTGAATGGCAAACGGGAAGGATCTGTAAGCGTCGCCACCACGATGGACCTCTCTATTATCCACGACCTGTTTAGTAACACCATCCGTGCGGCAGAGGTATTGCAACAGGATGCCGCGCTGGTAACGCGCATGAAACAAACCATGAAGGACATGTATCCTTTTCATACAGGTCAGTACGGGCAATTGCAGGAGTGGTATAAAGACTGGGATGATCCGGAAGATTCCCACCGCCATGTATCCCACCTGTATGGCCTGTTTCCCGCAAATTTCATTTCACCACGCCGCGATACTGTACTGGCGTCGGCGGCTATACGTAGTTTATTGCTGAGGGGAGACGGAGGCACCGGCTGGTCTAAATCATGGAAAATAAACTGGTGGGCCCGCCTGGAAGATGGTAATCATGCTTATACCATGTTGAATAAGCAACTGTTCCTGGCAGGCGGACAAGCAGTGAGTGTTGCCGATAACAGTGGCGGATCCTATCCCAACCTGTTTGATGCGCATCCTCCGTTTCAGATTGATGGTAACTTTGGCGTAACCTCCGGTATTACTGAAATGCTGTTGCAAAGCCATGACGGCGTTTTATACCTGCTGCCGGCATTACCGGATGCCTGGCCTTCAGGCAATGTGAAAGGATTAAAGGCCAGGGGTGGTTTTGAAGTAGATATAGAATGGAAGAACAGACAGCTTACACATGCCGTAATCCATTCCGCATTGGGCGGAAACTGCCGTATTCGTACGCAGGTGGCCGTTAGTATTGATGGTAAACCTGGAAAAGTGGCAACTGGCGTCAATACCAACCCGTTTTACCAGCTACAGTTCCCGGTGCGAACTGTTGTAAAAGATCCAACGAAATTACCGGTGTTGCAGCTGAAAAAAGTTTTTGAGTATGATTTTTCTACTACACCCGGTAAAACTTATAATATCTTATGAACTGCTCTCAACTCATACTTAGTATAGCCTTTACCGTTATTATGGTTACTAATGTGCAGGCAGGAACGCCGGCGGAGTTCATCCAGGCACTGAAAAGTAGTGCACCGGTGGTGTATACTGCTAATGGCAGCGTAGCGCCGGATTATATTAAAGTGATCCGTAGCTGGAAAAAAGATTATTGCGAAGTACGTATAGTCAACACCGGTAGTGTGTCGTTGAGGTGGGTATTGTTATTAACACCAAAAAAATAGCTCCATGCGTATTTTCCTGCTGACTTTACTCATCACTATTTCCTGTAGAATACAGGCACAATCTGATTTTCAGCAACAGCTGCTTAAAGATACACGACCGGCAGTGATCAAACGGGCTGCCTGGGCGCTGCAGCAGGCCCCTCAAACAATTACAGCTTTCCTATGCGATCGCAGTGCAGGCGGGGTACACGACTTTTACTCGGAAGGAGATTACTGGTGGCCCGACCCGGCAAACCCCAACGGGGCTTATGTTCAGCGTGACGGTGAAACCAATCCCGGCAACTTCGTGGCACACCGGCAGGCGATGATCCGTTTCAGCCGGGTGATGGGCGCATTGGCGGCAGGATATATCGCTACCAAAGACAATACTTATTTACAGCATGCATTATTGCATGCGAAGGCATGGTTTGAAACGGCGGCTACACGCATGAATCCTTCACTGTTGTATGCACAGGCAATAAAGGGAAAAGTAACCGGCCGCGGCATTGGTATCATTGATACCATTCACCTGATGGAAGTGGTGCAGGCATTGCGTATTATGGAAAAAGCAGGCGCCATTCCTTCGGCCGATCTGCAGGCCTTTAAAAGCTGGTTCAGCGAATACCTGCAATGGCTTACCACCCATCCTTACGGGAAAGATGAAATGAATGCGGCCAATAACCATGGCACCTGCTGGGTAATGCAGGTGGCGGCGTTTGCCCGTTTTACGGGTAACCGGGAAATACAGAACTTCTGCAGGAACCGTTATAAAACCATATTACTACCCCAACAAATGGCAGCCAACGGCAGTTTCCCGCTGGAGTTGAAACGTACCAAACCTTATGGTTACTCCCTGTTTAACCTCGATGCCATGAGCACCATCTGCCAGTTGCTGAGCACGCCGGATGATGACCTGTGGCACTTTACAGCCGACAGCAGTAAAAGTATTGCCAGGGGGATTGCCTATCTCTATCCATATGTAAACAATAAAAACAGCTGGCCTTATGCACATGATGTGATGTATTGGAATAACTGGCCGGTGGCGCAACCCTTTCTTATTTTCGGTGCGGCAGCACTTCAGCAGCCCGGGTATTACCGCCTATGGTTATCGCTCAACAAGGATCCTGAAGAGGAAGAAGTGCTGAGAAACCTGCCTGTACGGAATCCTCTTATCTGGTTATGAGCGGGTTGGAATTTACAATTATTTAAGATTCAGATGTTTTATTTTCTTAATATAAATGCTTAACTTTAGCTAACTATACACTATGTTTAAACTTTAGAGAAATGAGTTGGATGGACGACTTGTATGTTATTTACCAGAAACTGGATGCCACCGGTTGTGAAGAGGTAAAGCATGACATTTTAAAAGCCCAGATTGATGGCTGCAACCGCGGAGAGATCTATTTCCTGGTATTGCAACAACTGGTACAGATCAAAGCAGGTAAGGCGCCTGTTTATGAGTTGATTAAAGGAGAAGTAGAAAGCATTATCCACTGTAGTAAAGGACAATACTTGAATTAATTATTTTAATTCTTCTATCAGTTTCTGCACTTTGAGGTAATTCGGCGCACCCGATGGGATTTTTAATAACCATTCGAGGCATTGCTGTTTACGTCCTTCTTTCAGGTAGCTTAAGGCCATATAAAATGCAGCCTCATACCGAAGTTCGCTGCTGTTGTTAAAAACAGCCAGCAGGTCTTGTCGTGCCGGCCCGGTTTGATTTCGATCAATCAATGCCACCCCGCGATAGTAGCGGGCGTATAAGTTGCCCGGGTTGGTAGTCAGTGCTTTGTTCAGCAGCAATACCGCTTCATTGAAGTGGCCATGATTAAACTGTACAATGGCTTCTTCGGGGAGCCGGAGACTGTCTATATCGGGGATCTGCATTTCCGTAGAGGCAAATTGCCGGTAAATATTCTTTCTCCACGGACTTACATACAACAATATGGCTAGTCCTGCTGCTATTAGCGCGGTGAGAATAACATAATTACGGATAGGAATGGGGGAATTATCTTTCAGCGTATACCAGGCGTTGCGATGGGTGAACAGCAGGTGTTGCAATTCATCCCGGTTGGTATCGTTACAGATTCGTTGGCCCAGCAGCTGGCGAACGGCATCGAAGCGTTTTACCTGTTGGGTAAGCAGGGCATCGGCCTGCAGCCGGTCGGAGAATGCTTTACGTTCCGCCTCATTCATCTGACCACTGAGGAAACGGTCTGTTTCCAGCAGATCTTTTTCGGAAAGACTGTTAGCTTTTAATTTAATATCGATATCCCTGAACAGGCTGCGGAAACAATCGGCTCTTCTGCCCGGAAGCTCTTTAACCGGAATGTTTGTTTCTGCAGCAATATCTTCCTGCAGGCAGCCATCGGTAAGCGACCAGCGGAGCAGTTCCTTACAATCGTCTGAGAGGACAAGATAATAGTGATATGCGAGTCGCCGTTTTTCTCCTTCTTTCAGCACATCTTCCACATCCTGGATATCATCCCTGCTCATAGTGGAAAGTTCTTCGGCTTCCAGGCCGGGTATACGTTGCCCTCTTCTTTCCAGTTCCTGCTCCCAGATACGTTTGCACAATAGTTGGAGAAAGGGCTCAAAGTCGGTGACTTTCAGCGGATGGCGGCGGGCGAAGTAATAAATGTCCATCAGGGCTTCTTCGAAGATATGAGCTGCATCTTTTACGTGGCCGCTCTTTTGGAGTATAAACCGCTTTTCTTTAGATGCAAACCGCTGATAGATATTTTCAATTACTGCTGGTTTATGGTGAAGCAATCCCTCAATATATTCCTGGTCGTTATTTATTAATTGTTCAGGTGACATACATATCGTTTTTGCCGGTTCCTCTGTATTAAAAATATTAAACCTTGCCGAAGTGACCTAATTATTTATTCGGTATCCACAAATGCAATGCCTGTGCGGAGGAACTTGCACAGAAGTTAAGTATCTTGCCAAACCTGCCAGCTATAGATGGGAGTATCCAATCATGATGTATCAACCGGAACAGGATATCGATGACCTGATATCAGGATATATACACGCTCCGCATGATCCGCTTTTACAGGAACAGATCGATGTTTTCCACAGTGAAGGGCCTGAGCAGGCTGCCTACCTGGAAAGCCGGCTGGCTGCCTGGTTAGCAGAAGGCGTTCCTGTGCAGGAAGGGAGTACCTCTTTCGTTATTCCATCATCTTCCCGGCGTGTTTTTAACCGCAAATGGCTGATGACTGCGGTGGTGCTGATAGTGGCTGCAGGGGTACTGCTTTATTTTTACCGGCAGGCCCCGGCGGAGCAAATACAATATGTTAACAATACAGGCCATGTTGATACGCTGCTGCCGGCGCCGGGTTGTACCGTGATTACGGACAGAGGCGCATCGCTTCGTTATCCGGCCGGGTTCACTGCAAACCCGGAACTATATATGGAGGGCGGTAATACCTGGTTTGAAGTGGCGTTGCCTGTTCGTTTGCGCATGCAACTGGATGAGCACACTGATCTGTATACGCTGAATGCGGTATTTACCCTGCATAAAACCAATACCCTCTTCAAAATACTGGTGATAAAGGGAAAAGTAACATTGCTGCAGCACAATGGCAAAAAAGTATACCTTACCGCCAATATGCTGGCAAAGCGGGAACGGCATCAGCCGTTGCAGTTCAAAACAGTAAAAAGCCAGTCGCTGCTGGCCTGGAAAACAGGCCGGCTCGCATTCCGGGATACGCCGCTGGAAGAAGTGATAGATGCCCTGAACAGTTACTATCATCTTGATATACAGGTGCCACCTTCCGCAGCCGGTTTGTATAAACGCAACCTGACTGCCGACTTTGAAAATAGATCCGCTGAAGAAACGCTGGCATTGCTGCAAAGGGCGCTTAAGGTTCCTTTGGTGAAAGACAGTGGTAACCGGTACTACATAACGTTGAAATAAAGATGGATCAGCTGAGGTTTAAGCCTGCTGTTAATTGTTTAAGGATCGTTTTCAGTTGTGTAAAGGCTTCTTCGCCTATAATACCGGCATAGAGATCCTGTACTTCATCAACCGCTTCGTAGGCATTGATCATAAACTCTTTTCCTTTTTCGGTAAGGAAGATAATGCTGGCGCGGTTGTCGGTATCGTGTTTGCGTGTGCCTATATAGTTATCCGCTTCCAGGTTTTTCACCACTTTGCTCATGGCTTGTTTGCTGATCCGAGCTTTCCTGGCGAGGTCGTTGTTAATAGTACCCTGCGCATCGATATGTACCAGGAGCACCATATCGCCCAGTTTGAAATTTTTGTATCCGCGTTCCTGTAGCTTTTGTGTAATACGCAGGTCTATATCTTTTTTGAACAAATTGATCAGGCGGGCAAGGCTATCCGGTCTTTTGGCCAGGCATGCCTCATATCTCGCATCTATAGTTGCGCTCATCATATTGTAGGTTTGGTAAAAGTGTACAGTTGATAAAATCTTGTCCTGATGCAATGCTACAAAAAAGCAATGATTTTTCGTGCGGCGTTTTAAAATTTGTGGGGGATCCTTTTAAAAACAGTAAGACCCGCCGGTGAGGCGAGTCCTTAATATATTATCAGGGTAGTGTTATTTGTACGCGTAATCAGCCATTACGGTATAGGTTCAAATACGCTTTCCGCCCTGGTGTAGCATCTCAGTCCGACGATGGTATTGCTTATCCCCACCTTTACTCTTTGTGCAGACCTGATGCTGGTAGATGTCAGTCAATCAGAGCCCAAAGCCCCGGCGATGCCCATTTCCAGTCCACGCAGTTCTGCCAGTCCGCGTAAACGGCCGATAGCGCTGTATCCCGGGTTGGTTTTTTTGTGCAGGTCATCCAGCATCTGGTGTCCATGATCAGGGCGCATTGGAATGGAAACATTGCGGCGTTTCATGGTGAGCAGGATATTTTTTACTACGGCAAACATGTCCACGTCGCCTTCCAGGTGGTTGGCTTCATGGAAGTTGCCCAATGCATCGCGTTGTGTGCTGCGTAAGTGGATGAAATGGATATGATCTCCCAGGCGTTCTATCATACCGGGGAGGTCATTGTCGGCCCTTACACCGTAGGAGCCGGAACAGAAGCACAGGCCATTGGCGGTATATGGAGCGGCAATCAGCAGTTCGCGGGCGTCCTGTTCAGTGCTTACCACACGGGGTAAGCCAAAGATCGGGAATGGTGGATCATCAGGGTGAATGGCCAGTTTAACACCCACTTCTTCCGCTACCGGCGCTATTTGCTGCAGGAAATAGAACAGGTGCAGTTTCAGCTGTGTGGCGTCAATGCCTTTGTATTTATCCAATGCAGCCTGGAACTGCTGCAGCGTGAAGCTTTCTTCAGATCCGGGTAATCCGGCAATGATATTTCGCTGTAAAAGTTCTTTATCTGCTTCTGTCATGCTGTCGAAGTGTTCCTTCGCACGGGCAATCTCTTCTTCACTATAATCTTTTTCTGCTTCAGGTCTTTGCAACATGAAAAGGTCAAATGCCATGAACGCGGCTTTTTCAAAGCGCAGTGCTTTGGAGCCGTCTTCTACGGTATAAGATAAATCGGTGCGGGTCCAGTCAAGTACCGGCATAAAATTGTAGGTAACCGTGCGTATACCGCATGCGGCCAGGTTCCGCAAAGATTGCTGGTAGTTGTGGATATAATCCTTAAAACGGCCGCTTTGCGTTTTAATATCTTCGTGTACCGGCACGCTTTCTACAACCGACCAGGTAAGCCCGGCTGCTTCTATGATGGCTTTCCGCTTTTGTATCTCCTCCTTCGTCCATACCACTCCATTAGGCACATGGTGCAATGCGGTTACAATACCGGTAGCTCCTGCCTGTTTAATATCAGACAAGCTAACCGGATCATTGGGCCCGTACCACCGCCATGTCTGTTCCATTCTCAGCATAATGCAAATACGTTTAGTAAATCCAGAATTTCTAGTTCCAAGCCCCAAAATTATAATCTATCCACACATATACAAACTTTGATTTCAAATTTTAAGGTCACCAGTAGTAATAAGCATGATCATCAGATCCATCACATTCGTTTGGGTGGGGCCTGTAATCATTAACCCGCCTGCTTTTGAGAAGAAATGCCAGGCATCATTCCGTTGCAGGAAACTATTTGGATCGAGCTGCAATTTCTTTGCGTTTCCTATCGTTGATGCATCTACGACAGCGCCTGCAGCATTGGTGGGACCATCGCTACCGTCTGTGCCTCCGCTTAAAAAAGTAAGGGAAGGGTAACCTTCAAGGGCGATGCCTGCTGCCAGTGCCAGTTGCTGATTCCGGCCGCCAAGGCCATTCCCGGTCACTTCTACTGTTGTTTCCCCACCTGCCAGTAAACAGGCCGGTAAAGGCCCTGTATACCCGAGCGCGGTTTGAACCAAACCGGCAGCTACAGCATGTGCATCTCCCGTAACCCTGTCGGAAAGCAACACAGGATGATAGCCCAATTGCCGGGCCTTTTCCGCTGCTGCTTCCAATGCGGTGCGGTTGGTGCCGGTAAGATAATTATGTGTATGCTGCAGAGAGGTATCGCCTGGCTTGGGTGTTTCGGGGATATTGCCGGCCATACCGTTTTCGATGTGTTGGAGAAGGGACGCGGATATTTTTTCGGGGAGATGATATTTGCGGAGTACCTCCATAGTATCGGTAAATGTAGACGGATCGGCCACTGTAGGCCCTGAGCCTATTACGCTGAGGTCATCGCCTACTACATCGCTGAGCACAAGCGTACATAACGTTGCCGGGTATATGCTTTTGGCCAGCTGCCCGCCTTTGATGCCCGAAAGATGCTTTCGCACCGTATTCATTTCGCGGATATCGGCGCCGCTTTTCAGCAGCATTTCAAATAACTGTTGTACTTCCGCTAAGCTGCTGTGTGCCGGTACATCCGCCAGCAGTGCAGAGGCGCCACCAGAAAGTAAAAAGATGACCAGGTCGCCGGGCTGTATTTTTGCCGCCATATCCAGCAGTTTAACGGAAGCTGCTACACTTTGTTCGTCCGGTACAGGATGACCCGCTTCCATCAGCTCCACCTGCTGTAACGGTAACGCATGTCCGTACTTTGTAACCACCATTCCCCGTAAAGGAAAATGCTGTGCCAGGATGTTTTCCAGCTCCTGTGCCATTGCGGCGGCAGCTTTGCCCGCCCCCATGATCCAAACATCCGCATGCTCCGGGATGGCGTAGCTATCTCCCGAAATATTAATAACCCGGGTAGCAGGCATTACCTGCACATTTTTCCTGATGAGCTGTTGCGGATGCACGGCTGCAACGCCCTGCAGGAAAATATCCTTTATATCGGCAGTAGTGTTGATCATGTTTATATGCATAAAAAAAGCAGTGAGATCACTCACTGCCAATATTTTTCAAGTTAAGAAATTTATTGTTGCTGGGTGGAATCTTTGGCTTCCTTCTTTTGCCGTTTTTTTTCCATTTTTTGTTCCAGTTGTTCCTTTTTATTCATCTCCCAGTCGTTCCATTTCTTATACTGTGCAGGCGTAAAAACAGTTTTAAAGCGCTGGCTGCGTTCAGAATCCAGGGCTTTAAACTGGGTCATACGTTCCTTTTTTGTGAGGGAAGGATTGTTTTTTACTGCATCCATCCGGCGCACAATATCCTGGTTGATCACGAGAATCTTTTTTTCCTGGTCTTTGTTCAGATTTACCTTGTGGGAAATCTTATCAGTAATTTTATCGGCTCTTCCTTCTGCCGTCCAGCGGCCTCTTGTACCGGAAGTATCCTTTACCTGGGCATTGGCGGTAAAGGTAGTTGCTGCAAAGAAAACCGATAGCAGCATCCATGTATAAACAGAAATAAACTTCATAGTCAGCAAGTATTATACGAATTTAAACAAACTTAAGCTGTAAACCCTTTTCAAATTATCCCTTTTTCGTGTGAATCCAAAATACACCTACCACTCATAAAAAATATGCCGTTTTATTTAGTCTCACCTTAATGATTTATTACAGTTAGCGAATCAACTGAATCTGAACCGAAAAAATAAAAGATTTACATGAAAAAAGCTTTTGAGAAACCCGGAGCAGCCCCGCTGTTGCGGCGTATTACCTATGCTATGAAGCGGCGCCGCGGTAAACTGCTGTTACTGGCCCTGTTGGCAACCGGGAGGGTAGCCAGCGCCCAGGAAACCTTCCCGGTAAACGGGATCGCCGATCCCCGCGAAGGTTGCTTTGCTTTTACGCATGCCACCCTTGTAAAGGATCCGCAAACCACCCTCAATAACGCCACGCTGGTGATCCGCGACGGGAAAATAGTATCGGCAGGTACTTCTGCCGTTATCCCCAAAGATGCGGTGATAGTGGATTGTAAGGGGAAATACATTTACCCATCCTTCGTGGATATTTTCAGTAATTATGGTTTATCAGCGCCCAAAAAAGGAGGTTCCGCATGGAATGCCGCCCCCCAGTTCCTTTCTAACACCAAAGGTGCATATGGCTGGAACCAGGCCATCAGAAGCGAAGTAAATGCTGTGGATCTTTTTTCGGCAGATGATGGAAAGGCAGCGCCCCTGCGGGAAGCAGGCTTTGGCGCCGTGCTTACCCAGCAGCCGGACGGTATTGCCCGTGGCACGGCAGCGCTGGTAACCCTGGCAGGTACAAAAGAAAACAAAACTGTTATCCTGGAGAAAGCAGCGGCGGCCTATTCTTTTGATAAAGGCAGCTCTACCCAGAATTATCCCAACTCCCTCATGGGCTGTATTGCCCTGCTGCGGCAAACTTTCCTGGATGCCCGGTGGTATAAGACCCGGCCTGCCAAAGAAGGTGTGAACCTTAGCCTGGAGGCGTGGAATGCCAGCCAGCAATTGCCCCAGTTGTTTGAAGTGACCGATAAATGGGATGCGCTCCGCGCAGATAAAATAGGCGACGAGTTTGGCGTGCAGTATATTATCAGGGCCGGTGGTAATGAATACCAGCGTATCAACGAGATGGCCGCCACCAAAGCAGCTTTCGCATTGCCGCTTAATTTCCCGGGCGCCATTGATATGGAGGATCCCGCAGATGCCCGCTACGTTTCGCTGGCGGATATGAAACACTGGGAAATGGCGCCTACGGAGCCTGCCGCATTTGAAAAGGCAGGTATCACCTTTTGTTTAACTGCTGACGATCTGAAAGATGTAAAACAATTCCTGGCCAACGTGCGGAAAGCCATCAGCTATGGCCTCAGCGAACAAAAAGCGCTGGAGGCATTAACCAAAACGCCGGCTACCCTCATAAAAGCTTATGATAAAGTTGGCAGCCTGGAACCGGGTAAACTGGCCAACTTCCTCATTACTTCCGGCCCCGTTTTTAACGAAAAAACCATTCTTTACCAGAACTGGGTACAAGGCAACCGCTACACCATTAAAGCCGACGGCTGGAATGATATCCGTGGCATCTATACCGTGAACCTCACACCCGGCGGCAGCTATTCCGTAGAGGTGAGAGGCACTGCCACCGCACCTTTACTGTCTGTTTTGCAGAAAGATACCCTGCCTGGACGTATTGATGTAAACGGAAAACTGGTAACGCTGTCGCTCCCGCTGGCCAAAAACAGTAAAAATAATGTACGCCTCAGTGGTATCATCGGCGATAATAACTGGACAGGTACCGGTGCAGATACCAGCGGCAATCCTGTAAAATGGACTGCGGTATTTGTAAAGGCCGCTCCCGGAAAGCCGGATTCAGTAAAGAAGGAAACACCCATGGCCATTGGCCCGGTGTATTATCCGTTCAATGGTTATGGCTGGGAAAAACTCCCATCTCCACAGGACCTGCTGATCAAAAACACTACCGTATGGACCAGCGAAAAAGAAGGAATACTGGAAAATACAGACGTTTTAATCCGCAATGGTAAAATTGCACAGGTGGGTAAAAATCTTGCAGCAGGTAATGCCCGTGTGATAGACGGCACCGGGAAACACCTGAGCGCAGGCATCATTGATGAACATTCGCATATTGCACTCAGCAGGGGAGTGAACGAATCATCGCAATCAGTTACCGCGGAGGTGCGGATCGCCGATGTGCTAAATCCTGACGATATCAATATTTACCGCCAGCTGAGCGGAGGGGTAACGGCCTCTCATTTACTGCATGGCAGTGCCAATGCTATCGGTGGGCAATCGCAGTTGATCAAACTCCGCTGGGGACAAGATGCAGAAGCCCTGAAAGTAACCAGCTGGGATCCCTTCATCAAATTTGCATTGGGTGAAAATGTGAAGCAATCCAACTGGGGTGAACGTAATACCGTACGCTTCCCGCAAACAAGGATGGGAGTGGAACAGGTTTATATTGATGCGTTTACCCGTGCTGTTGATTATGAAAAACAAGGCCCCGGCAAGCGCCGCGACCTTGAACTGGACGCCCTGGTGGAGATATTGCACCAGAAACGTTTTATTACCTGTCACTCTTATGTACAAAGTGAAATCAACATGCTCATGCATGTGGCAGACAGCTTCCATTTTAAAGTGAATACTTTCACACATATTCTTGAAGGATATAAAGTAGCCGATAAAATGAAAGCGCATGGCGCCGGGGCAGGTACTTTTGCCGACTGGTGGGCTTATAAAATGGAAGTACAGGATGCTATTCCCTACAATGCCGCCATCATGCAGGGAGTGGGTGTACTCACCGCCATCAACTCCGATGATGCGGAAATGGCGCGGCGCCTTAACCAGGAAGCCGCCAAGAGCATTAAATATGGTGGCATGAAAGAAGAAGATGCCATCAAACTGATCACCATCAATCCCGCTAAACTGCTGCATGTAGACAGCCATATGGGTAGCATCAAAGCAGGTAAAGATGCCGACGTGGTATTATGGAGCGACAACCCGCTGAGCATTTACGCCAAAGCCGAAAAGACCATTGTGGATGGCATCGTGGAGTTTGACCGGGATACTGATCTGCAGCTGCGTAAGCGTATAGCAGCGGAACGTAACCGGCTTACCCAACTGCTGCTGGGGGAAAAGAAAAAAGGTACCCCTACCCGGAAGGCTGAACTGGCAGCAGAGGAAATATATCACTGTGAGGATCTGCAGGGAGGACATCAGCAGGCTATTGGTAACTAACTTTTTTAAGCACCGCTAAATGCAACAAGCGATGAAAAAACAATTGATTTTATTAAGCCTGGTACTGGGAGCGTATGCAGCCCGGGCACAGGAAACAATATCTCCGGCGGGTCCGCAAAACAAGCCCATATACCTCACCAATGCCACTATTCATGTAGGCAACGGACAGGTAATTGAAAATGGTTCCATTGCTTTCAGCAACGGGAAAATTACTGCAGTAGGCGCCAATGTTCCCGCAGCCGGTGGAGACGCCACGGTACTGGATATGAAAGGACAGCATGTATACCCGGGTATCATTGCGCCGGAATCCAACCTGGGCCTGGTAGAGTTTGAGAGTGTGCGCGCCACTATCGATGCGCGCGAAGTGGGGGAAATAAATCCTTCCGTGCGCTCCCTCATTGCCTATAATGCAGATTCCAAAGTAATCAATACACTGCGTTCCAACGGGATATTGCTGGCACAGGTAACGCCGGAAGGAGGCATCATCAGCGGCGTTTCTTCCGTGGTGCAGCTGGATGCCTGGAACTGGGAGGATGCTGCTTATAAAACAGATAATGCCCTGCATTTTTTTATGCCCCGTGTATCGCCCGTTGGTGGCGGCCGTGGCCCTGCGTCCCCTGAGCGTCTGAAAGCGGCGCTGGAACAAATAGAAACCGTGAAAACATTTTTCCGTGAAGCCAAAGCGTATCAGCAGGAAGGCAAACATACCGCTACCAACCTGAAATTTGAATCGATGCGGAAGCTGTTTACAAGGGAGCAAAAACTGTTTATTCACTGCGACCTGGTAAAAGAAATGCTGATAGCAACAGACTTTGCCAAAGAGTTCCAGCTCGATGTGGTAATTGTGGGTGGAACAGATTCCTGGCTTATTGCGGATATCCTGAAACAGTATAATATCCCGGTAGTACTGTCGCAGCCACATGCTTTGCCGGTAATGCAGGATGATGATGTGGACCAGCCTTACAAAACAGCTGCACAGTTGCAGAAAGCAGGTGTATTGTTTTGTTTAAGTAATGAAGGCTTTTGGCAGCAACGTAACCTGGGCTTCGAAGCCGGTACTGCAAGTACTTATGGATTAACAAAAGAAGAAGCATTATCGGCCGTTACGCTCAATGCCGCTAAAATACTGGGAATCGATAAAATAACCGGCTCTCTTGAAACCGGCAAGGATGCAAATATTGCGGTAAGTACCGGGGATATCCTTGATATGAAGTCGAGTGTAATCACGCATGCATTTATCCAGGGAAGGGAAATAAACCTGGATAATAAACAGAAGCAGTTATATGAGAAGTATGAGAAGAAGTATGGGTTGTAAGCGAGAGTTGTCTTTCTCAGGATTAAACTGATTATACTGATTACCTGGATTTGATTATTTTAAAAAGATCAGTGAAGATAAAAGCAGATAAAT
>NZ_DATMTE010000225.1:0-21334 GCF_035564935.1 Chitinophaga sp.
TTTTCTTTGTTATCTATACTGGTTGCGCTACAGCATCATCAATCTCTCAGCAATTCCAGTATCCCTTCATTCCTGATGATCATCATACCCTGCCGGTCTTCCGTTATTCCCTGCTTCAGCTGGTAAGTATAGCGTGGATGCGCCCCCTCCATTATTGTTGGCATATATACAAATTGTATATTATCACAGCGCTTCAATGCTTCACCTACTTCAATAATATGCGTGGATACAATAAACAGGCAGTCGTTGTATTCCGCGAAAGCTTCTGTTACCGCCAGTGTGCCATCGTAGGCATCTTTCACATTGGTACCTTTGAACAGCTCGTCAAACATCAGCAATAGTTTCTGACCACTGGCCGTAGCCTCGGCCGCCTGCTTTACTCTCACCACTTCCGCATAAAAATGGCTGTAGCCCAGGTTGATATTATCTGATACATTAATGGAAGAGTAAATGCCATCCCTGATGGAAAATTCCATCTCCGATGCCGCTACGGGGAATCCCATATGTGCCAGGTACATACCTATTCCTACTGATTTCATAAGGGTCGACTTTCCTGCCATGTTGGCGCCTGTTAAAAACAACAGGTTATGCTGTTGGTTCAGCGATATGGAATTACCAACAGCATTGTCAATACAGGGATGATGCAAACCGGCAGCCGATAAAATATTGGCTTCCTGCGGATGCGCTTTGGCATAACTGAAACCTTTGATTTGTGCCACATGTCCTACAGCTATATTTACATCTAATTCGCTGATAAAAGCCAATATTTGTTCCATCCCCTCATGCAGGTCGTGCTTCAGCAGGTAATCATAAAACGCCAGCGTTTTAACCGGTAACGTTTTGTAGATATCTATATTCCGCAGTTTCTCCAGTCGTTTATCTTCCAGGACTTCTTTGACAGCTTTAAGGCGTGCTGTGTAAGGGCTGTGTTGCGACCAGGTATTCTCCACAAAAGTATAGCACCTGTTTAAAGTAATAATGGTGGCCTGCAGTCCCTGGATCTTCTTTTTATAACGCTCATCCCGGGTAATATCAGCCAGCAGCTTCTTAACCAGGATATCCGCCAGTGAGAATACCTGGTTTCCGGAAGTACCTGTGTCCAGGTAGTCGCGCATCTGGCCGATCTGCTGCACATCAAAAGGGAACACCAGTTTTGCTTCCTGGAAAAAGCGGAACACTTTGCTGCGTGCATTGATCATAGCGGCATCAGTTAACGGGCTGTTGAACATCTCGTTCAGCAACCGTTCGCCTCCACTGGTTTTTACTTTGTTGAATAATGCATACACGGAGCCATGCCGGAATTTCCCCAACAGGTTCAATTCATCCAATGTCTGTTTATCTATATTAAAACCCATAATCTTTCAAAGTATGAAGAGAGATATTTATGCCTGGTGAACCTTTTTATTTCGTCCTTTTTTTAATGTCTCCAGGATACCTTCGTTCCGGATAATGATCATCCCGTGCCGGTCGTCTGTAATGCCTTCTTCCAATCTGTACGTATATGTTGGCTGATGGCCACTCATATGCGTGGGAAGGTACCGGAAAGCAATAGTTGGTTCCAGCTTTAATTCCACGCCTGCTTCCACGATATGCGAAGAAATAATAAACAGGCTCTTGCTCTTTTTTGCAAATGCAGTGGTCACTTCCACAGTCGCTTCATGCGCATCTTTTACATTGGTACCACGGAACAGCTCATCAAATACGATGAACAGGGATTTACCCTGGTTCAGTTCTATGGCCATTTTCTTTACCCGCAATACCTCGTTATAAAAATGGCTGGCGCCAATACCAAGATTATCGGGCAGGTTGATGGTGGTGTAAATACCATCCAGGACGGAAAATTCCATGGATGCCGCGGCCACCGGGAACCCCACATGCGCCACGTATACCGCCGTGCTCACAGATCGCAGGAAGGTGGATTTTCCCGCCATGTTCGCTCCTGTCAGGAAGATCACATTTTTATGCGCATCCATTAAAACGTCATTGCTCACAGGACTCGTCAGTTCCGGATGATAAACACCCTGCAGTTTTAAGATCCCCGTTCCTTTTTCAATTGCCCTGGGGAAAATGAATTTCTTCTCCACAGCTATTTTAGCAACCGACAGGTATACATCCAGGTAATAGATCTGCTCCAGTAATTGCTTTATCCTGGCATATTCCCGCAACCTGAAAAGCGCGTCATATGCAGCTACCGCCGTGTAGGAAAGCTTTCCTTTCAGGCTTTCTCTCAGCGCAGGCTCAAAAGCAGGATCCGCAATTACAGATGCAATGGCCTTCCGCTCCTTTTCGTATGCTGCAATATTGATAACTCCCGGTGTTTCGATAAACACCTTCATGTATTGCAGGAGATTAATCACAGCAGTAACACCATTCTGAATATCCTTTTCTCCCAGGCTACCGGGCTGCGACGGGTTCCTGGCCTGCTCTTCTGCATTTACCAGGTACTTTTCTGCCATATCGAAAAGGGCCGCTTCAAAAGGAAAGGCCATCGCCAGAGCCGCAAAATGCTCAATGATATTGCTCCTGCGGTTGATCTCTTCCCGGTCCGACAAAGGCCGCTGGAAAAGCGTCTTCAGCATAGCCTCTCCTCCTCTTGTATATGTGCGGTTATACAAGTCGTAAATCCCTCCTTCATTCCGTTTACCAAATATCCGGAGATCATCTATTGTCTGTTCATCTATACCTAAGTTCATGATCGCTTTTTTTAAGTAACGATTATTTTCTCTTGCGCCTTAACAGCAACACTATTCCTGTAAGTAACACCAAAGCAGGCAGGATCCACACGTATACAATGATCAATACATTGGCCATTGCCGCACTGATGTTTAATTTGGTATCCTTTGCCCTGGTGTTCTGATCGTAGATCGGGAAGACATTATAATCCAGCCAGCTATAAATAGCCGTTCCCATAAAGCCGCCGCCATTTCGCATGTTGGACATAAAATCAGCGTCACTGCATACAATAATGCGCTGTTCCTTATTATTCACCTGCCTGGTTAACTGAACTGCCACCGGGAAAGCAGCCCTCACATCACCATCCTGCGGAGTGAATACCACCTGGGCAGAATCTACCACTAATGGTCCCATTTTCAGCCAACTCTTTTCTGCTACTGTCGACAGCAGGGGCTTTACAGTAAATGGAGCATTATTTTCAATGGAGATACCGGTGGCCCCCGGTACCTGTACGGTCAGCGTATCATAATCTTTTTCCTGTATACTTTCTCTAAGCCCCAACAGGTGCGGATCCTCAGAAAGATAAGCGCTCGCCGGTGTAAGATACGGAGTGAGCATATGCGGCATTTCATAGGCAGAAGGTTGTACCAGGTTACCTGGCATCAACTGCACACCTAATTTACCCAACAGAGGATTCAGGATCTGTTGTTTGCCCGGTTCACCGAGAATAAACAGGTTGCCGCCATTGGCAATATACTGGTTCAGCTTATTGATACTCACAGCGCCCAGTTCCGTTTTAGGGTCTGCCAGCACGAGGGCGGTGATGTCAGCCGGAATATCCTGTGTATCCAACGAAATGGTATCTGCATCAAACCCGAGGTTGACCAGCGAATAACGGGATAACTTTGAAGTTGAGTGTAATTCAAATTCACGTTCTCCACCTTTATAGATATTGCGTTCCAGGTCGCCGGTCATAAAATATACTTTGGGTAACTTTGCCTGCAGTAATCTTTTAAACGCGGCCGCCATATGCATTTCTTCCGGCCAGAACTGGTTATCATTGAAAGTACGTACAAAAACACTGCGGTCTTTGTATTTTAACTGCATCACGGTGCGCAGATTTTCCGGCTCCAGGTCAGCTATTTTACGTATTTCTTCCGGAGTTTTAAACAGGGAGATGTCTACATTATATCCATCTGCCATTTGCCCGGCAATATGTTTCAGCGTTTTTCCGGGAAAACCCCTGTAAATGGAGCTATCTCCCTTTTTTACGTTATAATAATACTCATAACTGAACTTAATACCAGGTTTGAAACGGATGTAGTTCTCCCAAACGGTGGACAGGTAATTATTGCGCGCCTCAGGTAATCCTTTTGCTGCAACAGGTCCCAGCAAATTGGTATAGAGCGTTACCTCCAGCGGATCATCTCCCAGTTCTTTCAGGATTTTCTGCGTAGCCGGGCGCAGCGTATTCGTTTTACGCGCAGTGGTGTCCCAATAACCGGTCAGCGCAGGCAATGAAGTGATATAACCGATGGCCAGTGCGGATACTATTACTGCCACATATTTTGCCGCCTTTACATACCATGGACTCGACTCCCGGCCGCTCCTTAGTTTCAGCATGGCAAACGACAGGAAAATATAGACGATAACGAGGAAGTAAAGCACGTCTTTGGTAGTGACCAGCCCACGCATCAGTTTCCCGGTGCGGCCAACCATAGAAAGGAAATAAGTAAGGTCTCTTATAAAATCATATTTCTGCCACAGGCCACCAATACGACCCAGCACGAAAATGATGATAAAAGTGCCGATAGCCGATACCACCTGGTAGGTAGTAAGGCTCGACATGAACAGGCCGATGGCGGTATAAGCACATACCAGCAGGTAAAAGCCCAGTGCCGCTGATAACAGTAATCCGTAATCAACAGCAACAATGTTAAAGGCCGCCGACACCATGAATATCCCTACTATACCTACCAGCAAAAGATTATAGATCATAATGGCCAGGTATTTCCCCAACACAATATGACGTATTTTAATAGGTGAAGAATAAAGCAGCTTGATGGAGCCATTATTGATTTCCCGGCTGATCAGTCCCATCGTGAGCAAAGGAACAAACAGGTAGAGATTTTGCAGTACATTTCCTATGATACCATTACCCGGGCTCAGGAAAATGATCGCGGTAAGTGACGGACCACCCGGCTTAAATTTCGGGTTATTACTCATCATTATATCCTGCCATTTAGCCATCGGAACCATTGAGTAAGTATAAAAAATCGCACACTGTATCAGGAATACTATTATTAAGAACCATGCCACCGGAGAATAGAATAAATTCCGCAGCTCTGTTCTCGTTATCTTAAATATTATTTTCATCTTATTGGTTTACTGGTTGGTTTGGGCAGATAATTGTTTGAAGGTGTCGTCGAGCAGCGTTTTATCGAAATTGATTTCGCGGAGCTTCCAGTGATATTCCATGCTGGCGGCCATCAGTCGTTCTGTAATATCCTCTCCTCCATCGAAATACACACGCACCTGCTTATCGCTCAGGAAATCTACTTTACTGACGCCTGCTATTTTTAACAACAACTCTTCAGACGGCCGGTTCTCCACGCGCATCAACACACTATGCGGCTGTACATAATTGTTAAAGGCATCCATCGTATCGGAAAATATCATCCGTCCTCCTTCTATCATGATAATTTCCTTACAAAGCAATTGTACTTCGGACAGGATATGCGATGAGAAAAGCACCGCATGGTCCAGCGCAATTTCCCTGATCAGCTTCCGGGCTTCAATAATCTGGTTGGGATCCAGGCCATTCGTGGGTTCATCCAGCACTACCAGCCTGGGCTTATGGATAATCGCCTGGGCAATACCCACCCGCTGACGGTAGCCGCCAGACAGGTTCCCAATCAGCCTGGAACTGAGATGTGACAACCCGCAGCGCTCCTTTACTTCTTCCAGCGCTCCCTTTATTTTATTCTTTTCAATAAACCGCAGCTCTGCACTGTATATGAGATATTCATCTATCGTAAGATCGGGATACAAGGGCGGTACCTGTGGCAGGAAACCAATGTCCTTTTTTGCTGCTTCGGGATGTTTCCTCAGATCAGTGCCGTTTATGTACACCGTCCCTTCACTTTGGTTGAGCGCGCCACATATGATATTCATAGTAGTGGATTTACCGGCGCCATTGGAACCCAACAAGCCTACCACACCAGTATGCGCTATTTCCAGGTTGATATTGCGTATGGCCCAGGAGGAATTACTGTACCTGTGAGACAGGTTATCTGTCTTTAAAATAAAACTCATAATCAGTTTATGTTGTTACAGAGAGTAAACATTGAAGCGGAAACAGCACCTATTCTCAATGATGATATTGGCAATTGTCAGTGAGCCGTGCATTCTTCCGTTTTTGGTTATATAATAAAGACTAAGAAATGAAAGGGAGGAACTATGGATCTTGAAAATAAATTTTCCGTTAAAACGCCACCAGTCTGCTCACCTGCCTGTCAATAGCAGCACAGAAGCAGGTATTTCACGGATCAGGGCGTTGTATATTTCAACGCGGCGGCGATGTATATATCCGGTTTCAGTTTACTGATCCAGGCCTGGTAGCTCTCCATTGAAACCGGGCGTGTGCCGGCGGTATTCACCGGTATTATATCCAGTTCTTTACCGGCAGGTAATTTTTGCAATTGATGCAGTCTTTTTTGCACCTGCTGCCGGGCATTCTGTTGCGCGGTGTAATCCGCCAGGTTCAATGGCTTTTTAGCCGCGGTGGTGTATAATTGCTGTGTAAGCTGCCTGATAGCGTTAAATACCGTATCCGTCTCATGCTGTTGCATGTTCCGCGATGTTTTCCAAACTACATAGTCAGTCGCAGGAACCTGGTCCCAGGGCAGGGCATCTGCGTTATCTTTTTCACGGATCTTCATAAAATCATATACATCGGGTAGTACAATATCCGGTATCACACCCTTAATTTGTGTGGAGCCGCCGCTTATGCGATAAAATTGCTGGAAGGTGAGTTTCAGCAATCCATCTTCAGGAGCACCTAAAGGAAAGGTTGATTGCACCGTGCCTTTGCCATAGGTAGCACTGCTGCCGATAATAATACCGCGATGATAATCCTGTATAGCAGCCGCAAATATCTCTGCTGCAGAAGCGCTCATTTCATTCACCATCACCGTCAGTGGACCATCATACAAAAGACTGCTGTCGCCGTCGTTCAGCACATGTATGTTACCGGTATTATCTTTTACCTGTACTACTGGTCCGGCCTTGATAAAGAGCCCGGCCATACGGATCACTTCGTCCAGGGAACCGCCACCGTTGGACCGGAGATCGAGTATAATACCATTGACCTTTTCTGCTTTCAGCGCGGCAACAGCCGCAGCAATATCTTTGGCGCAATGCACATCTGTGCGGCCGGTAGGGTCTGTATAGAACTTCGGCAGCATAATATAGCCCGTTTTATGCCCGCCTTCCCGGATAATGGCGGACCGCGCAAAGCCTTCTTCCTGCACAATCTCATCCCTGGTCAGGGACACTACGTTAAGCGCACCGGTTTCCTTCTTTATCATCAGTTTCACCGCTGTGCCTTTCTCACCCCTGATCAGGGCCGATATTTCAGAAGGCAGCATGCCATCGATGTCTGTAAGCGGGGTGGCATTACCAGCGCCAATCTGTAGCAGCTGATCACCAGGATGCAGCTGGCCGCTTTTTTCAGCTGGTCCGCCTGGCTCCAGGCTTACTATTTTTGTCGTCCCATCTTCCTGTTGCAACTGCACACCAATGCCAATAAAGTGGTTACGCAATTCATTGTAATAAGATTGTACTGCTGCCGGCGGGAAATAATCCGTATGCGGATCCATGATCCGCACAATTACATTCACGAAAGCATTGAATTGTTTTTCTTCTGTAAGACTCACTTTAGTACCTGCTATACTCCGGCGCAGCTGTTGCCGGGTTTTCTCACGGGCCGCCGCTTCCGTAGCTGCTGTAGTCCCCTTCCTGTATTGTTGTTCCTGCAACAATATAAAATTTCGCAACACCAGGTATTTCAGGTAGCGATATCCGTTATAGATACGTTCTTTCTTATCAGCCGGGTAATGATCTGCCTTCTGCCAGCTTTCATTCTTTACATCAAAACGCATAGGCGCGGATAGATCCTGCTGGTATTCCGTTTCTACTTCTGTCACCCGTTGCGTAAAAAGTGCGGATGCTGCGGTGAAAAATTCCATGGGCACGGTGCCTGCTATTTCTTCATCCAGTTGCCGGCGGTATTTCTCCAGTGCAGTAATATCTTCCTGCAAAAAGAAGCGCTTATCCGGGTCCAGCTGCGCCAGGTATGCTTCCCATACTTCACCGGAAAACGTATCATTCATCGTCTTCGGATGATAATGTTTTGCAGTAAGCATTTTGCCCACTGCTACCAGGATCTGTTGCTCCTTTTGCCGCTTATCATCCTTTTTAACTACGGGCGTAAAAGATGATAAAAAAACAGTGGCAGCCAGGGCTGCCACCAATGTTACATTCCTTTGCATGTCTGTTTCTTTTGTGCAATACACTCACCGGTTCAGGGCATTTTAAAACCCAGTGCTGCCAGTGCTTTGGTAAACAAATCGTATTTAGTCATTACCAGCGGGTAATTACCATATTTTGCAGCAAACTGTTCTTTTGTTAACGTCAGCACCAGGTCGAAGTAACCGCTGATATCATCCACCTGCGTTCCTGTTGAATAGTAAGACGGTGGCAGAGGGCTCAGTGATACCAACCCATAGGTTTCCCTTGGCGCATAGGGCAGGTAGCCGGAAATTGAGCCGTCGCCATAGGCGCCTTTATTATAAAAATCGGCGCTTACGGCAACGAAGTTTTTCAACAGGTCGTCCCGTTGACCCAATGGTGTTTGTAAAATGGCTTTGAAAATGTCTTTCTTAAAATAGGTCAGCGTATCAGGCGCCATGCCGGCAATGGCGTTGACCCTGGAGATAATCAGTGTATTTACTGTCGGATAACCGCTATACAGCATAGTCACAATACTGCGTATCCCACCGTTATTAACCAGCACTTTACCGGTAGCCGAATCTGCCAGCAAAATGCTGAATGGCTTCAGCGCACCGCCGAGCGCCGGCAGTATCTGGCTTTTCACAAAATTGAGACCAGTCAGTACGGCGCCGGAACTGGTCAGGTATTTAATCCGTAACGTGGAATCGTAGGTAGTTATCTGGTACGCTGCATTCAGCAATGTAACCGGGTTCCTGGTTAATGTATCGCTGTAAAGCACAGGTATACCGGTTTCCTTATACAACAGGTAAATCTGGTGATCCGCTTCGTTGGAGGGGTTATCTACCCGCATATACGGATCCAGCTGAACAGGTGAAGGGTCGGGTGATTTTTCCTTTTTGCAGGAAAATAAAACAGTAACGCCCGATAGCAATAATAAACTGATATATTGTTTCATGTAGAAGCGCTGTTTAAGTGGTTAAAAGGTTCTGTCCTGCCGTGCCGGGTTCGGCGCCAGGGCGCCCTGGTTAAATAAGATAGCCGGCGGGGGAATAGGCAGCAGGTAATCCGGGTCGCCGGGTTCCAATGTAAGTGTTGCACGTATTACCGCGCCACCTACTACGCCATCAGACCAGGTATGAACAATTTTTTTGGTGAAAGGATATTTTTCATTCACCGCATATCTTTTCAGATCAAACCAGCGGTGTCCTTCAAAGCATAATTCCCTTCTTCTTTCATCCCGTATAAAATTTACCAGCGGCACACCTGAAAGGTTCACCGGCGTAAAGTCTGCCGGCAGAAAACGTGCTGCCCGCAGGGTATTCAGCGCCGCATTGGCGCCCGCCGGCTGATCCAGCATGGCGGCAGCTTCGGCTTTGTTCAGATAAGCCTCTGCATTACGCATGAAATAGGAATCAGAAAGAATTTCCACAGGCGTAACGGTATTTGACCGGTATACTTTTGTATAACGGTAAATACCATTACTGCCTTGCTCAAAAAATGCTTTCAGACGCAGATCCCGGGGTTGATAAAGACCCATCAGATCAGGGCTGGGCATGAGCACCTTTAACTGCTGCTGCAACGGAGAAGTAAAGATCATTGAATTTCCCCCCTGTGTAAAAATAGCTTCGGGAGAAGCGCTATTGAAGAAGCTCGTCTCTGGTTTATATTGCGCCAGGTTGAACAATTGTGCTCTGCGGGCAATCACCTTATCGGCTGCCACCGCTGCATTCTGCCAGTCCTGCATATACAGGTACACCCGGCTTTGCAGGATGTTTACCGCATTTACATCCGCATGATAGATAGAGGTTTGCTGTACCCCATCCAGTAAGCCTTCTGCTTCTTTAAGATCCACTACCATCTGTTGATATACACTGTCAACAGTGGAACGGGTAAAAAATTTATCTTCTATATACTCGGTAATCTTCAAGGGGACGCCCGGATCAGTACTGGCTGTTTTTCTATTGTAAGCCAACGCGTAAGTATTTACCATGTAGAAGTAATACTCTGCCCGCAGAAACAATGCTTCTCCGCGAATGCGTTTCAGCTCCTCCGGGTTATCCTTCAGATCAGCGGCCTTTTGCGCTATAACGTTGACCGCATTGATATTAACGTAGAACTTCGACCAGCTGTCATCATTGTTGAAACCATAGTTATAGCTCACAAAGGGATTTGCCTGCCATGTAAACATCCCGAAATAATCCTGACGACCGTCAAAAAAAGCGGGACCTGTTACATTCTCCGCAATATCGTCGTCCATCACGTTCAGCCACGACATATAGGAAGGATCCGGCTTTTCTTTATAGGAATTGGTAGGAAAAGGTGGCAGCAGGTGTGGCATATAGCCATCACCCACCAATACTTCCTGCAAGCGCTGCCAGTTGTCTGCATATTGCAGCGACTGGGAGTTCTCATCCAGGAACTTTTTACACCCGGTGATTGCTACCACCAACACGAAGCATATCATGCATACTTTGAACCATTTCATCGTACAATCAATTTTAGAATGAAACATCAATACCGAAAGAGTAAGTAGGCCGCGGCGCCTGCTGTATAGAACCATCAAAGCTGTTCTGCTCAGGATCCTGCCCGTGCAGTTCTTTGCTGGCAAAGGTATACAGGTTGGTGCCTGACAACAGGATAGTAGCAGCTTTGAGCCTCCACCTGCTAAGCAGCTGGTCGGGCAGCATGTAGCGGAAAGTCATTGTTTTCAGCTTCACAAAATTGCCACTGGCTACTCTTACATCGGAGTTGTCGTACATCTGCCAGATATTATCTGCATACTGGTAAGGCTGCCCGCCGGATCCGTGCTGACGGGTACGGTTGAAATCCACATCCGATAAAATAGCCGGTATGTTGGTGAACGCTTCATCGCCCGGTTGGCGCCAGCGGCCAATAAATACGCGGTTTACGTTACTCTCCGGCAATGGCGTGGAAGACGCGTTGGTAAACGGTACCTTATCAGGACCGGTATACAGTTTAAATAAGCGCACCTTTGAACCAAAGCTGTAAGCAAGATTGAAGCTCAGTCCAAAATTTTTGTACGTAAAAATATTGCTGATCCCACCTTGTATAGTAGGGATACGGTTACCGGAAGGCGCCATCACCTGCTGATATACCAGGTCGCGGTTCATAGTCGCGTAATTCTTCCAGTCGTCCGGACTATCATTTTTAAACGTCGGATATCCCTTGAGGTGATCTAAACCATTAAACTGGTAGGAATAAAAAGTATTGACCGGCTTATCGTTGACGATCTGGCTGCCATCGAGATAGTTGAGATAGGAATTGGGATTGGCCGGTCCTACCGACTGGTTCAACCCATTGTTGTTAATAGCTTTGGCCAGCAACCGGTTAACTACCTGTCCCAGTTGGGGGTCAATTCTCCAGCTGAATCCTTTACTTTTCCCGTTAGCACCGATGTTATTCATCGGTACAAAACTAAACGCCACTTCCACTCCCTGGTTCTCGATGGTACCGGAATTTACTACATAAGTGGTTCTGCCATTAACATCCGATACTTCTTTATTCAGAAAAGCATTATCGGTTTTCTTATGGAAGTAAGTTACCGTACCGTTTATTTTATTATGCAGCAGTGCGAAATCCAGCGTCAGGTTCACTTCCCGTGTATTCTCCCATTTCAGGTTGGGATTGGGATAATAGGCAATGTTGGAATAGTATTCCTGTGTAACGGGATCCAGTGAACCCTGCTTGATGATCAGCTCCGGCGTTTGGTTTTCCAGCATGTTACCCTGGTAGCCGTAAGATCCTCTCAGGGCCAATGTATTTACGAAACCGGAGTATTTAAAGAAATCTTCCGCAACATCCCATCTGCCGGAAACAGACCAGGTAGGCAGGAATTTCTCGCGGCTGCGGGAGCCGAACTTATTGGAAAAATCTGTCCTGGTATTAAAGTTCAGAATGTATTTACGATTGATGGTATAGCTACCGGAAAAGTAACCGGAAGCAAGATTGGTCAGTATATCCTGTACCAGGTCCACATTAGTGCCCTGCCATTGTCCGTAGGCCGGGAACTTCACCGGGTCCACAGGTGCAAAAGTTTCGCCCCTGTCTGGCAGGTAGCCTCTTCTTACCAGCTGTAATCCCTTATAGGCATTGGAGGATACTTCTGTTCCCAGGAGAATGTCCAGGCGGTCGCGCTGATTGGCGCCAACGGGCGCACCATAGTTTACCTGACCCCTTACCAGGTAAGAAGCATTGCGGGTAGTATTGGTCTGTAACTCACCGCCATAAGGCATGAGGGTAAACTGAGGATCCGGAATTGTTTTGTATTCGCTTTTTCTTAAACCGGCGGCATAAAACGTATTTTCATTATAGCCGATCTGTTGGGTAGTATTGTTATTGGCATAGGAAAACAGTACCGTACCGGTGAGGGCCCTGTTGAATTTATAATTCAGGTTGGTGCTGAGGTTAATGCCGGATACATCACTTCTGTCTGTGGAGTTCTGCATTTCATTCAGCACATTGTAATTATAATATTTGAAGGATGTTGGGTCAAACCTGCTGTAGTAGCTTAATGACCCGTCATCGTTATAGGCAGGGATAGCGCGGCTGGTGTTGTATGCATAGTTAAGCGCATTTACAGAAGAAGCTACATACTTCCGTTTCTCCACATTATTTCTCAGGTTTAATTCCCAGCTGAGTTTTTTAGTGACGTTGGAATTTAATTTGATGAAAGCCGTATACTGATCAATACCTTCTCCTTTCAGCGTACCCATTTGTGTGGCAGCGCCTACAGAAGCAAAGTAGCTAAGCTTATCGGTACCACCGGAAATGCTCAGGTTATTTTGCGTGGATAATGCATCGCGGGTAATGAGTTTGAACCAGTCGGTGTTATTTGTTTCCAGTTTATTCACTGCCTGCTGAAACTGCTCATAGCTATACTTTCCACTGTATAAATCATTCAATGCACCTTCATAGCCTACCCAGTTAATGGTAGCAGGATAAACAGCGCCATTACTGATCAGATCCCGTGAAAAGTCAACACGTTCCCGGGAATTCATCAGGTCAATATTATGATCTGTATAACGGGGCCGCGGTGTATAAGTGCTGGAATTACTGAAGTTCACCACCGGGGCGCCGGGACGGCCCCTTTTGGTGGTGATCACAATCACGCCGTTCGCAGCTCTTACCCCATACAAGGCAGTAGCAGATGCATCTTTCAGTACATCTATCTGTTCAATATCATAAGGTTTAAGACCGGAGATGGCATTGCCCAAACGGTTTACAAAATCCAGGTCATTGATCGTTTGCGGATCTATGCCCACCGGATCATTTACTACCACCCCATCTACTACCCACACCGGTTCCCTGCTACCCAGCACCGTGGAAGTACCACGGATGCGTATTTTGGGAGAAGCGCCGATAGCGCCGGAATTATTCATCACAAATAAACCGGGTACACGCCCTTCCAGTGCCTGATCGATGGAGAACATGCCGGGTGTAACAATGTCCGCTGCTTTCAGTGTGGTAATTGCACTGGTGAGTTTACGGCTGTCTATCTGCTGGTATCCATTGGTAACAGTTATCTCTTTCAGCGCTGTTTCCTGCGATGTAAGCTGTATTAGCTGCTTCCTGCCTGCATCCGTTATCCTGTAAAGGTTAGGCTTGTACCCTACAAAGGTTACCAGCAGGTTATCACCCGTTGTTGCATCTACAGTGAAATGTCCTTTCTCGTCTGCAGTTACAAACCTGTTTTTCGTATATACGGCGATAGTAGCTCCTATCAATGGAGTTCCGGTGGCCGAATCCCTTACAAAGCCTTCTACTGTTTCCAGTGTTCTCGCACCTTTCGGAACAATCATAATAGTGGTATTTTCTATTACGTATTCGAATGGCTGATCACGCATGATCATGTTCATAAAGTCTTTCAGCGGCATATGCTTCGCCTCCAGCGTCAACGGTTTCGTATCCCGTACGGTCTTTTTGGTATAGAATACGGAATAGCCTGTTTGCTTCTTCACTTCTGCCAATACCTGTTCCAGCGACAACTCCTTTCCTGTTAAGGTAATGAACGGGATCGTTCCGGTTGAAACGGTGATCCTGGTTGACTGTGACCGAACTGGAGCACTGAAAAGTAGCATAGATAAGACAATACACGCCCCATAACAAAGAGCCTTTGTTTTCATGTTCGTCATTTGTTTGGTTGATTATTAAATATGTCCCTATTGACTGATCACCAGTCTTCTTCCTTCGAGCCGGTATTGTACACCTACCTTACCAAGGAAGAATAAAACTTTAGATAAGCTTACGTCCCTTCCTAATGTTCCTTCAAAATCGATGTCTGGTATGCCGCTCTCGTACGTAACATCGATATCGTACCATCGCGATAACTGACGCATCACCTGATCAAATGGCATATGATTAAAATCAAATAAGCCGTCTTTCCAGGCGAGGACCTGTGCTACATCTGCATTTGCAGTAACATGAATATGTTTTTTTCCTGCAGACTGATTAGGTACCCTGGCCTGTTGTCCTGGTGAAAGTATGGTTGATTCCTCATTAAGATTAAAGCGGATAGCGCCTTCTGCTAAAGTGGCGGCTATATTTTTCTCGTCAGGATATGCATTGATATTAAAATGCGTTCCCAGTACGTCTATCGTCGTTTCTTTATTAATTTTTACCCTGAAAGGCATGTTGGCATTGGATGCTATTTCAAAGTATACTTCCCCGGTTATTTCTACATTCCTTTCTTTGCCGCTAAAGGCAGCAGGATATTTAATGGAAGAAGCGGAGTTCAGCCACGCTTTGGAGCCATCCGGCAATACTATCCGGAATTCCCGGCCCCGTGGTGTAGTGAGTGTGTTAAACACTATGGAGGTAGTGACAGAATCAGGCTGGTATTGCAATTGACCGTTGTCCAGCGCCACTTTCACCCCGTTTTGAATAGCGATAGTCCCGCTCCCGGTGCTATCGAGCGCAATATTTTCGCCGTTAGACAGTGTAAGGATCGCGCCTTTGCTGCCAGCCGGGATCTTTGTATCGGGCTCTGATACAGCAACTGTTGGATGTTTTGGCGAAACAGGGCTATTTTGCTGATGCCAGAAATAACCGGCGGCGCCTAACAACACCAGGATGCCTGCCGCTGCAGCCCACCACATGCGGCGATATACCGGCTTACGGCTTAGCTCCTGGTCCATGCTCATGATGCGGCTGAACAACAGCTCTTCCTGTACAGGATCGCCCGTTCCGGATTCCCGCTGCCCCGCGAGGAGCGCTGCGATCTCTTCCGGTAACACGGCTTCATCTTCCTGTATATACGTCATCAGCCGGCCTACCTCTTCTGAAGTAAGCTGCCCATGCAGGTAACGTGCTAATAGTTCCTTAAAATCATTCATCGGTTAAGTATAAAGATCAGCCGCTTTTAGGTGGTCCTCCTCTTAAAGACTTCAAAAGAAAAGACATGAACTAGTGATTCTGAAAAAATATTTTCAACAGGGCCCAAACCAATACGGCGCCGCTGGTATTATCTTTCAGATAGTCCCTGATTACCTTTAAGGATTGTACAATATGATTCCTCACTGTATTGCGGGAAATATTTAATTGGTGAGCTATTTCTTCATGAGAAAGCCCCTGATCACGGCTAAGGCGGTATACCAGTTCCTGCTGAGGAGTTAGCTGACCGATGGCAAGATTAATCTGTTCCTGGGTTTCTTTGGTAAGTAAGGTAAGGTCGGCGTGGTTACCGCTGCTTTCGAAATAGTCGATGATGCCTTGTTTAAAGTGCTCGTCTTTTGCTTTTTTCTTTAATTCTGTGAAGATGTGATTACGTGCCATCATAAAAAGATAATCTTCAAATCTTTCTACATGACCAAACTGGTCTCTTTTCTGCCACACTTTCAGAAAAACATCCTGTACCATGTCTTCCGCCAGGGGTACGGACTTGGTAAGTACCAGCGCTACGGTGTATACATTATTCCAGTGAAGATGAAATAACTGCCTGTACGCCGTTTCATCCCCCTCCGCTACCAGGCGCAGTAGTTCTTTTTCGTTATTTTCATCCACATGCATCCCTTTATGTAATTAGGCGATTGTTGATTGTCCCGGTGTGTGAAGATGGCAGCAGTTTAGCTGATTCTACTGCGAAAGTATCTAAAATAATTATTTAAAACGTATCCATCTTACAACCCTGGTATAACATCCCGCCATCACAGGTCTGTTTCTTACAGCAGCGGCATTCAATTCTTCGCGGAAGTATTAAGCCATCCGGGGTACCCGGATTTAAGCGGCAAACGGCAATACAGGAGGGAATTAATTTACTCTGAGCGCAGGCTTTTTACCGGATTCATAAAGGCAACTTTTATAGATTGCCCACTGACTGTCAATAAAGTGATGAGGACTGCGCTTATCCCGGTGGCTGCAAAGATCCACCAGGGAATATTGCTGCGGTATTCATAATTCTCCAGCCAGCGCTGCATGAAGAACCAGGCCAGGGGCGCTGCGATAATAAAGGCTATCACTATCAGCAGTACAAATTCTTTTGATAATAACTGCCAGATATTGAAAGTGGAAGCGCCTAATACTTTGCGTACGCCGATCTCCTTTGTACGTTGCTCCGCCATGAACAATGCCATACCAAATAATCCCAGGCAGCTGATGAAAACGGCCAGGACGGCAAAAACACCGGCCAGTTTACCTACGCGGGCTTCCTCATCAAACTTGTGCGCATAATCATCATCTGCAAACTGGTATTTAAAAGGTTGAGCAGGGCTGTGGCGTTTAAATACAGCTGTTATATTGTTCAATGCCTTTTGGGTGCTGGCTGCGGGGTTTATTTTCAGGATCGCATAATTATTGTGGTCTTTGCGCACACAATAGAGAGAAGGCCTTACGGAAGCATAAGGCGATTCCATGAGCATGTCCCTGATCACGCCAATTACTTTGTAGGGCTCTCCATTCCATCTGATGATCTCTCCTATCGGGTTCTTCAGCCCCAT
This sequence comes from Chitinophaga sp., assembly GCF_035564935.1. Classification (GTDB taxonomy): domain Bacteria; phylum Bacteroidota; class Bacteroidia; order Chitinophagales; family Chitinophagaceae; genus Chitinophaga. The sequence goes on from NZ_DATMTE010000225.1 coordinate 17,139, forward strand.
AAGCTTTACAGCACTTTCATTGATCACAAAAGCCATTGAGTCGCTGGCAAATTCCCTGGAAAAATCCCGTCCAGCCACAAATTGCCAGCCTACCGTTCTGCCATATTCATGAGAGACGCCGGTATTTGGAATATCTATCGACATATCAGGATCTTTGCCTTTCCAGGAGATGTCCCCATTTGTAGACCAAACACCGGTAACGGGCCCGCTTGAAGTGGCCATTTCAGTGATCACTCCTGCATTTTTCAGCTCCTGGCGGATAACATCCACGTGGTTGGGAATGTCCATGGTCATCAGCTGCGTCATTACCAGCCCATTGTTGTTATAGCCCAGGGGGCGGTCCTTGGCGAACTGGATCTGGCGGAATACTACGAGCGTACCGATGATCAGGAGCACGGAAACGCCAAATTGCATCACTACCAGCACCTTACGGGGAACAGCTGCGAAACGGCCTACTTTGAAGGTGCCTTTCAGTACTTTGACAGGTCTGAATGCCGATAGGTAAAGGGCGGGATAACTGCCGGCCAGGAGACCGGTGATCAGGCTAAAACCCAGTCCGGCCAGCCAGAATAAAGGCTGTGCCCAGGGTATACTGATCTTCTTCCCTGCCAGCTCATTAAAAGCAGGAAGCATGAGCTGCACCAGGATCATGCATAATATAAATGCGATCGCTGTTACTAAGAGAGATTCACAGAAGAACTGGCTGACAAGCTGCATACGGAAAGAACCGACAGCTTTACGGATGCCTACTTCCTTTGCACGTTTTTCGGAACGGGCGGTACTGAGGTTCATAAAGTTGATGCAGGCCAGCAGTAATACAAATACGCCTATGGTCCCAAAGAGCCAGACAAATTGAATACGGCCTCCGGCGCTGAGCCCATTGCGGAAGTCTCCATGTAAATGCCATCTGTCCATGGGAAACAGGAACAAGCTGGGGGCGAATTTTTTGCTGATCTCATCAACATGCATCATTTTAATGTTCCTGATCTTTAAAGACGCCTGCTCCATGTCTACATGATCTGCCAATTGTACAAGTACTTCGAACGAATTATTGCCCCAGGCCTCCTGGTCCCGGATCCACGGCGTATTTGCCACCATGAGATCCCAGGGGGCTATAAAGGCCATATTTGCGAAGGAAGAGTTGTGCGGCAGGTCTTCATATATGCCAGTCACTTTTACCATCATCTGGTTATCGATCTTCATGATCTTATCCATTGGGTCGGTATTACCGAATAAGGACTTTGCCAGGGATGCAGACAGGAGAATAGAGTTAAGGTCTTTGAGACCGTTCCGGTTGCCACTGAGCATTTTCAGGTCCAGCATCTCAGGAAGCGCTGTCTCAGCAAAGTTGCCGGATTTGATCAGCTTATCCTCTCCTATAGACAGGATATGGCTACCCGTCCAGGAGGACATCAGCACATGCTTGAAATCACTGCCATAGCTCTCACGGATCGCCTTTCCCGTAGGCGCAGGCATATTATACCAGGTGATAGTCTCCCCGTTTATATTCAGGTTCTGGATCACCCGGGCAATGCGGTCATGATCCTTGAAGTTCCGGTCATAGGTTAGCTCATCCCAGATCCAGAGGCCGATCAACAGCGCTATGGCCATACCAACAGAGAGCCCTGTGATATTGATGACAGAGTGCGCCTTATTCTTTAAAAGATTACGGAAAGCAGTCTTAAAGTAATTTCTGAACATACCCGGGAATTTGGCAGTACTGAAAACTAAGAAGATGCCGGATATTATGTAGCTGTTAATCAGTTATTTAGAAATGCTGTATTGTCCGTTTTCGTACACCGGACGCCCATTTTAGCACATCCTGTTGCAGAAGTATGCTGACCTGGTGAATGATCTCCCCGATATGCCTGATGTTGTGGTGAGCGTTTATTGCTAGCCGTAATGCTCACCTGATTACGTGTAACCGTTATAGTCAGAGTAATGAGAAACTAATATAAAGAAATTCATTATTATCATCTTTATGCTTAAAATGAAAATAATGCGTTCAATTCATATTTCCAACCTGAAGTCGATTAAATAGCAAGCTGATAACTTTCAGCTTGCAATATACCGGTGCAAAAAAAATTTCAGGAATTGTAACTTTTGATGATTTCAAATTGTCTCCCTAATAGATATGAACCAAAGCCTGTATGAAAAGTTCCTGAGTAGTCAATCCAAACTGTATCGGTTTGCCTATTCGCTCGCTAAAAATGTGAGCGATGCTAAGGATATTCATCAGGATACGTTGATTAAAATATGGGAAATGCGGGAACAATGGGAAAAATGGGAAAACATGGAAGCTTATGGGATGCGGATCACCCGCAACACCTACCTGAACTTCCAAAAGGCCCGGCAGCGACGATTACATTTGGAACTGGATGAGTTGACGGAGAAACCCCAGCCCAATGAGATTGAAAAGCATATAGTGATCGATGGTCTGAAGCATCAATTCCTCAGCATGATCCAACCCTTACCCCAATTGCAACAAAACATCCTGTATTTAAGAGAAGTCGAGGAGTTGGAATACAAAGAGATCGCAGAGATTCTGGAGATTTCAGAATCACAAGTGAAGGTCTACCTTTTCAGGGGCAGACAATTTATTAAAACAAATACCCAGAAATGATGGAAGCAGCGGAACTGAAACGATTATTAGAAAAATACTACGCAGCAGAAACTACCCTGGCGGAAGAACGCGCTTTAAAGCAATACCTGGAACAGCATCCCGCGCAACAAGTCTCCGGGCAGCCCTTTTTTCAAGCCGTAAATGAATTTAAGCTGTTGGATACTCCGATACAGGAGTTCAGGACTTCTTCATCAGAAAGCCGTATCCACAGATTATCAGTCTGGAGAAGAACGCTGCGTCAGGTCGCCGCCGTGGCAATTCTCGCATTAACGACTGTTGCAATCAGTCAAAGCTACAGGCGCTATGAAAGGAACAAAGCAGAAGCCCTGCTGCAACAAAATGTGGAGGCAGACCTGATGCGAATTTCAAATCTTTTGAACCAGGCCGATGCAAATCTGAATAGCTCAGTTGAACACACCGTTATACCCGGCTTAAACCATTAATTATGAAAGTTCAATTTATCATCCTGCTTTTCTTATCGCTCTCCTTTAACCTGGCCTTTGGTCAGGAAAAGAACAGTGGTAAAGCTGGCGATAGCTTTGTTGACGCCTATTTCACCACCTATGCTAAAATGCCGGGTTATGACGCCCAGATGATGGGAGAAGCGATGGTAAAAAGGCTGAATAATAAGGAAGCCTGGAAGCACCCTTCTATCGCCAGATTCATGAAACAGGTTAAAACCTATAAAAATTTAAGCATGCCGGTGACCCCTGAATTTACAAGTAGCATGCTTGAACAATTAGATCAACAAGTCAAAACAGACCGGCGTTATGACCTATATTACCGTAAAGTAACTGCTAATTCTGTAGTCATTATTTATACGCGCGGCAAACAACCCATTAAAGAAATTGCTGTTGTGTCTATAGCCTGGGGGCGTTTGACAGTCAGTAGCTTCATCGGGGATCAGATCGACCTGGAAAGTGTCCGTGCCTTGTCAGAAAACCGCTAAAGAAATATTACAATGGGAACTTAATCCACCGCTATTAAACTGCTTAATATAACCTCATGTGCTATGAAAAAGTCATTTCTAGTAACTATCGGTATGCTCATCCCAATATTCAGCTTTGCGCAACAAGTCTCCAATATGTCCTTTAAAGCCGTGATAGCTGACAGTAATAATCGTCAGCCGCTGGCTTATGCCATTGTTTCATTAAAGTCTGCACAAGGGAAAACAGTTTCCCAACAAGCGGATGAAAACGGAAGGATAGTCATAAGATCGATCTTCACAGGGCCATATACTTTAGGGGTAAGCATGATGGGCTATTGGCCTTACGCCAAAAACGTCCATCTCTCATCCGGCAACATGGATACGGTGTGGCAAATTCTGCTGCAACCTAAGTCTGTTAGTTTGGAACAAATGACCATAAGTGGTAGAAAAAATCTGATTGAAAGTTTTGGAGGTGGCTTCCAGTTTAACCCCGATGACAAAAGTATCAACAAAACCGGGACAGCAGTGGACTTATTGGCTCAGGTTCCGGGGATAAGTGCAGAAAATAATGATGATATCAAGCTCAAAGGAAATACTGCCCGGATCATGGTCAATGGTAAACTGCTAAATTTATCCGGTCAGGAA
>NZ_DATMTE010000226.1:0-7952 GCF_035564935.1 Chitinophaga sp.
GTTCTGTTTTGTGCCCCAGCCAGGTACAGCATCAGCGGGTTAATTATAGCGAATGCTGTACCTGGACTCAAGGACTTTGATATGTTTTTCTTCAAAACATCTCTATAAACTCTCTGACACCGGCAAATATGATATTTTAAATGTTAAAGATTTGTAAATATTGATGTCTATCTTTTGTTAATATTGCCTGAACCCGCTACAGAAGAGGATATCTGGGGAGTTCCCTTATAGTTTACGTTTCCGGAACCGGCAATTTTCGCTTCCAGTTTTACACTGGCATAAACATCCGCATCGCCGCTGCCGGCAATATTAACGTTCACATTTTCAGACAACAGCTCGTCACCTTCAAAGTTGCCGCTGCCGGCAATAGAAAGGTTTACATCTTTTGTTTCCCCTTTGAGCTTCATATCACCGGAACCCGCAATAGAAGCCTTTACCGCAGGTGCATTGATTTCTCCCTTGAGATTACCGGAACCCGACAGGCTGAATTTCACATCAGAACGGGAAGTAAACCGGCCATCCAGTTTCAGGTCGCCGGAACCGGCCAGGCTGGCGTCGTCTACTTCAGGCGTGGTAAGGTATACATTCAATTCTTTATGCGTACTGATAGAAACGCCACGCTTGATCCTTACAATAAGACGGCCGTCTTCATCCGCCAGTTCCACCAGCGGGACAATATTATCTTCCGCCTCAATAACAGCTGCTTTGGCAGCGCCCTGGTTGAGGTAAACGTTCATGCTACCCTCTACCTTGATCCTGTGAAACGGAGCTACCTGTCTTTCTTCCTTGATAACATGGCCATTGCCTTTTACACGATTTTGTCCGGTTACGTCGCAGGAATAAAGGAGTACAGCAGCAGAAAAGGCCATAGTGGCCTGACATAGGAGCGATTTTGTTGATATCATGGGTTTAAAATTATAACAGGAAGATACGCCAGAATTCCGAAATTCGAATTTCCAAATCCGAAATTCATAGAAGGGCTTTATCTTTGCACCACCATGACAGAAAAGATACTTATTCTCGATTTCGGTTCCCAATATACACAGCTGATTGCACGCAGCATCCGTGAACTGAATGTTTATTGCGAAATTAAACCTTGCCTCCAGCCTATTGCCTGGGATGAAACCATCAAAGGTGTTATATTATCAGGCAGTCCTTTTTCGGTGAACGACGAAAATGCGCCCATCCTTGATATTGCGGCCATTGCTGCAAAAGTACCGGTACTCGGTATTTGCTATGGCGCCCAGATGATGGCCAAAGTTTTTGGCGGCGAAGTAGCTAAAAGCAACCTCCGCGAATACGGACGCGCCTTTATGGAGCACAACGACAAAGAGGAAAAGCTGTTATATGATATCTCTGCAAAAAGCCAGGTATGGATGAGCCATGCAGATAGCATTAAACGGATCCCCGAAGGATTTGAAATCATTGCCACTACAGAAAACATACCGGTAGCAGCCTTCAAAAATACTACCCTGGCGGCCAACCCGATGTTGGGCTTACAGTTCCACCCGGAAGTAACCCACTCCCTGGAAGGAAAACTGATCCTGCGCAACTTCCTGTTACATATCTGTAATTGCAGCCAGGACTGGACTCCGGCCGCCTTCGTACATGAAACAGTAGAAAGGATCAAAGCACAGGTGGGCGATAAAAGAGTAGTAATGGCCCTCAGCGGAGGCGTAGATTCTACCGTTGCGGCAGAGCTGATCCATAAAGCCATCGGTAAAAACCTGTTCTGCATATTTGTGGATAACGGCCTGCTGAGGAAAGACGAATTTGAAACCGTACTGGAATCTTATAAACATATGGGATTGAACGTAAAAGGGGTCAACGCAAAAGATCTTTTTTACGGAAAACTGGCCGGCGTTTCCGATCCGGAACAAAAACGCAAGATCATCGGTGGCCTGTTCATCGATGTTTTCCAGCAGGAAGCCACTCATCTTACCGATATTTCTTTCCTGGGCCAGGGCACCATCTATCCGGATGTAATTGAATCCGTTTCTGTAAACGGTCCTTCTGTTACCATCAAATCGCACCATAATGTGGGCGGATTACCGGAAAAAATGAACATGCAGCTGGTAGAGCCGCTACGCTTCCTCTTTAAAGATGAAGTACGCCGCGTAGGCCGTGAAATAGGCATCAGCGAGATATTCCTGGGCCGTCATCCTTTCCCCGGTCCCGGGCTGGCCATCCGTATCCTTGGCGCTATTACCCCCGAAAAAGTACACATGCTGCAGGAAGCAGATAATGTATATATAGAAGGACTGAAAGAAGCAGGCTTATACGACAAAGTATGGCAGGCAGGCACCATCCTGCTGCCCGTACAAAGCGTTGGCGTAATGGGCGATGAACGCACCTACGAATTTACGGTAGCTTTACGTGCGGTAACTTCCGTAGATGGAATGACGGCTGATTGGGCGCATCTGCCTTATGAGTTTCTTGCTAAAATGTCTAACGACATCATTAACAAGGTAAAAGGCATCAACCGCGTGGTATACGACATCAGTTCCAAGCCCCCTGCTACGATCGAGTGGGAATAAAAAGGATGCAATAAATACTGAGCTATAGTTACGGAGTTATGGATAGACAGAATAATTTCTTCTATCCATAACTCCGTAATGCTTTATTTCACATTCCCCGGAATGATTTTTGTAAATTAGCGCCAATTATGAACCACTTAGTTTCAATTAAGCACCTGTTATCCGGATTGGCTTTACTGGTTTTGATCAGCTCCTGCTCTTCTTCCAGGAAAAGTGCCAGTAAGGTAGACGGGCCACCGCCATCTCTGAGTAAACCTAAACCGGAAAAAAAACCGGAGGATAATAAGAAAGAAGCTGCAAAGGCGCCTTTTAATGTACCTGCATTTGGTAAAGAAGTTAAAAAAGCTACCTACAACATTGCATTCTTTGCACCATTATACCTCGATTCCGTTTTTGCCAACAGCACAGAAATTCCCGGTCGCACCATGCCCCGGTATGTATTGCCTGGTCTTGAATTTTATGAAGGCGCTCAGCTTGCACTGGATACCCTGCAACAACAGGGGTATAACCTGAAAGTGACCGTATACGACAGCAAAGCCAGGCAAAGCGTAGCTTCCCTGATCCGCAACAAGGCGCTCGACGGAACAGACCTGATCCTCGGGTCTGTAAGCAATCCTGAATTGAAAGAACTCAGCGATTTCGCCAAAAGCAAAGAGATCAACCTGATTTCCGGTACCTATCCCAACGATGGCGGTATCAGCGACAATCCCTTTTTGTATATCTCCAACAGTACGCTGAAAACACACTGTGAGGCGCTGCAGAATTATATCCAGGACGCTTTCGCTAATAAAAACATCTTGCTGTTCCGCAGGAACACCGCGTTTGAAACAAGACTGGCAGCAGATTTCAGGGCTTCCTACGAGAAAATGGAAAGCACCCGCAAATCAAGGATCCGTGAAGTAGTATGGACCGACGCTACCACACCGGAAGAAATTTCCAAATACCTCCTTACAGACCGTACCAATGCTATCATTGTAACTGCCCTGGATGAAGCCGGCGCCAAAAGCCTGCTGCGCAAGCTGAGCATTTCCGCCGCCACCTATCCCCTGCAGATCTTTGGTATGCCTACCTGGGACGTGATCAAGCTGAAAGAACCCGAGTTTAAAGGCTTACAGGTATATTATTCATCTCCCTACTACAACGACAAAACAGATTACTACAGCAAGTATATCTCCGATTATTTCCGTAAAGTATATAAAGCACGCCCATCGGACATGGCTTTCAAAGGTTTTGACCTGACCTACTACTTTGTAAAACTGCTGTATACCAACGGCGTTTATTTCAATGGTATGGTGAGCAATGCACCAAAAGTGATCACTAACTACAACTTCCTTCCGGTGTACCTGAAAGAAGGAGAAGAAACACCTTCCTACTTTGAAAATAAAAATATCTACATTATCCAGAAAGGCGACAGCGTAGATATTAAAATGAATAGATAGTTGCCTTGCAACATCATCTGAATCGTGCCACGACAACCGCCGTGGCACGATTTTTTTTGCGTACATTCCCTGTATGAACGTGCTGCAATTCACCGATAACGGCATTTACTGTCCTGCAGGGGATTTCTACATTGATCCCTGGAAACCCGTCAAGCGTGCTGTGATCACACATGCACATTCTGACCATGCCCGGTGGGGAAATCAATACTACTTATGTGAAAATGCCAGTGTTCCCTTGCTGCGGTTACGGCTCGGCAACGATATCCGGGTACAGGGTGTTGCTTACGGGGAAAGCATTTTTTTTAATGGCGTGAAAGTGTCCCTTCATCCTGCGGGCCATATTATTGGCTCGGCCCAGGTACGGGTAGAGCAGGATGGAGAGGTATGGGTAGCCAGCGGCGATTATAAACTGGAGAACGACGGGCTATCGGCCCCGTTTGAACCCGTCCGTTGTCACACCTTTATTACAGAATCTACTTTCGGGCTGCCTATTTACCGGTGGGCGCCGCAGGAACAGATCTTCAGCGGTATCACACAATGGATATACGAAAATCAACATGCCGGTAAAGCCAGTGTGCTGCTGGCTTACAGCCTTGGCAAAGCACAACGGCTGCTGTATCACCTGAAAGATAAAGTGGATCATTTCCTGGCGCATGGCGCCATTGCCATTCCACATGAAGTGCTGTTACAGGAAGGCTGGCCTTTACCTCCCGTGGAAAGGATCACGCCGGAAACACCAAAAACAGCTTTTAAGAATGCAGTGATCATTGCTCCGCCTTCGGCGGAAGATAATGTGTGGATGCGCAGATTCCAGCCTTATTCGCTGGGTATCTGCAGCGGCTGGATGCAGGTGCGCGGTAATATGCGGCGCAGGAATGCAGATGCAGGCTTTGTGTTATCTGATCATGCGGACTGGGCCGGCCTGCTGGAAGCGGTTACCGCTACCGGCGCGGAACAGGTATATGCCACACATGGCTTCAGCAGCGTATTTGCCCGTTACCTGACAGAGAAAGGCATTGCCGCCAAAGAGGTAACTACGTCTTATGGCGACGAAGAAATTATTAATAACCCTGAATCTTAAGCCGTGCAACAATTTGCTGAACTGGTACAACTATTAAGCAACAGCACCAAAACCAATGAAAAGCTGGGGGCGCTGAGTCAATACTTTGCCACAGCGCCGGATAAAGATAAGACATGGGTACTCGCATTGTTTTCCGGACGACGCCCTAAACGGACGGTTAACAGCACTCAGCTGAAAACATGGTGCATGCAGGCCACCGGGCTATCCGACTGGCTTTTTGAAGAATGCTATCATACCGTAGGCGACCTTGGTGAAACGATAGCGCTGCTGCTGCCTCCGCGCACAAAGCCGGTGGCTGCTCCTCTTCATTACTGGCTGGAGCAGTTACAACAACTGGAAAAAGCAACCGAAGAAACCAAACAGGCTTTTATTTTACAGGCATGGGATGCATTGGATAACGGGGAAAGATTTGTGTTCAACAAACTGATCACCGGAGGCTTTCGTATAGGCGTGTCACAAAAAATGATGGTGAATGCGCTGGCCAGAACTTACGACATCGAGCCCGCTACCCTTTCGCATATGATCAGCGGCAACTGGGATCCGCATAATGTTACCATCGAAGAACTATTACATCAGCATACCACCGGTGCAGACGCATCCAGACCTTATCCTTTTTACCTCGCTTATGCGCTGGAAGGATCACCCGGAACACTGGGATCTGAAAAAGAATGGCAGGCGGAATGGAAATGGGATGGTATCCGCGGGCAGATCATTAAACGGGAAGGTAAATTATTCGTATGGTCCAGGGGAGAAGAACTGATCACGGAGAAGTTCCCTGAGTTTGTGCCACTCAATAATGCATTACCGGATGGAACCGTATTGGATGGAGAAATACTCACTTTTGCCAATGGATTGCCATTACCGTTTCAAACACTGCAAACAAGAATCGGCCGTAAAAATGTAACCCGCAAACAGCTGCAGGAAGCGCCGGTCATCTTCCTCAGTTATGACCTGCTGGAATGGGAAGGAACAGATATCCGGGAAAAAACACTGGCAGAACGCCGCGCTTTGCTGGAAACATTGGTGCAAAACTTACAGGCGCCGGTATTACAGCTATCACCGGAAATTGTTTTCGGCAGCTGGGATGAACTAACCCAATTAAGACTGCAGTCGCGCGATAAAGGCAGCGAAGGGCTGATGCTTAAAAGAAAGGCGGCCGCTTACCAGGTAGGCCGCAAGCGGGGCGACTGGTGGAAGTGGAAAATTGATCCGCTCACCATAGACGCGGTAATGATATATGCACAGAAAGGGCATGGACGCCGTTCAAATTTATATACCGATTATACTTTTGCTGTGAAAGATGGCGAACAACTGGTTCCTTTCACCAAAGCCTATTCCGGCCTTACGGACAAAGAAATTGCCGAAGTGGACAACTGGATCAAACGTCACTCCCTTGAAAAATTTGGACCGGTAAGAACGGTTCAGCCACAATTGGTATTTGAAATTGCATTTGAAGGCATTGCTGCTTCCAACCGCCATAAATCCGGCGTAGCCCTGCGTTTTCCACGTATTAACCGGTGGAGAAAGGATAAACCCGTAGCAGAAATCAATACGCTGGAAGACCTGAAAGAACTGTTACGGGTGAACGGCCACAACACCGGCAGCTGACGCATTTTTCCTGTAAAATACCAGTAGTTGTACAACAGACAACACCGCAATGAATACCAGCATGCTTAATGCGGCGCCATAACTGCTCCAGCCTTCAGTTGTTGCCAGTTGCATCACCAACCCCACTAGAGATAAGCCCAGTCCGCCGCCAAGCGCATTGGCCGTACCGTTGATTCCCGATGCAAGTCCCTGCTGCGGTTCCGGTACAGATTGCACTGCCAGGATAGTTACACAGGGAAATGTAATGGCCATACCAAATGAATTAATACAGCCTGCTGCACAGAGAATAAACAAAAAGGAATAATCCGTAAAATAACTGGCCATAAAAAACAGGATACCTGCTCCCATAAACGCATTCCCCAGCATGCCTGTTTTTATTACGCCCAATGTTCTGAAAAGATGCGGCAGTATAAATTTTGAAACAATGCCGGATAAAATACTGAAAGGAAATAACAACAGTCCGGCTTGTGAGGAAGTGAAATGAAGATCCTGCTGCAGGTATAAAGTAAGCATAAAAATATAGCTCAGGAAGATGCTGCCAAGCATGATTGCACCAATGTTCCCGGTGATCACGCCATGCAGCCGGAACAGCCGGAAGTTCACTAACGGTAACGGATGTACGCGTTCCCTGCGTATGAAGAATATACCAGCCGCAAGAAACAGCAGCAGCCACAAACTATATTGCACGTAGTGGCGGGCAATATTACCGAGGTCATGAATGAGCCATGCTGCCAGCATCATCAGGCAGGTGATCAGTATAGCGCTCAACAGGTTATGCTCCGGTTTTATCACAGGCTTGTCGTCTGCCGGAATGTAGATCATGGCCAATATAATAGCTGATCCTATTACCGGTACATTAATAAAAAATACCCATTGCCAGCCAAGGTAGTTACTGATTAAGCCGCCGGTAGCAAGTCCGGTGGCAAACCCGATACCTGCTGTGGCGCCAAAGATCCCGAAAGCGCGGTTCCTTTCAACGGGTTCAGTAAAGGTATTGGTAATAACAGCCATTGCTGCTGGGATAGCCAGCGCCACACCCGCGCCTTGTAAAGCCCTGCATACCAGCAACCACATGAAGTTCATGGAAAATCCCGCCGCCAGCGATGCCAGCACAAAACAGCAGGCACCTGTCACAAATATTTTTTTCTTCCCCATGGTATCTGCCAACCGGCCGCCAAGCAATACAAGTCCTCCATAAAATAATACATACACAGTTTGCACCCACTGAATGACATTTACATCAAAATGAAAAAATAACTCCATTTGAGGAATAGCCATGTTAAGCAC
>NZ_DATMTE010000227.1:0-15125 GCF_035564935.1 Chitinophaga sp.
GTGGAATTATGTAAACACTTGTTATTGGTGCTTTATAACATAAGGCAGTAATATTTCCCGGATACTTTTTTCAAAGGCATAAGCCCTGGGGATATCCGTTTCCCTGTATCCTACATTCTCCATTACTACAAGACTGGTACGGGTAGCCGGGTAATAAAAGTTGATCAGCGTAAATCCTGGGTTCGCCATGTACCCTGTGTGTCCCATCTCCTGCTTATCATCGCTCAGCACAATCCCATAGCCGGTTCCCATGGTACCATATACTGTGTGCTGCCGGTGCTGCCAGGCATGTGTCATCAGTTGGTAGCTGCTGTCGTTCAGCAATTTCCCGCCATACAGCAGTTCATTCCACCGTACCAGGTCATGCGCTGTAGATACCACTCCTGCTCCGGCATAGTGCCAGTCGGGGATGGTATCAGTACACGCTTCCAGGCTTCCCGACGGAGTTTCACGGTAGCCTTGCACGGCATGCATATGGCTCGTGATACCGGAATGCTTCATGCCATACTTTCTGAAGAGGGCCTCCGCCAGTTCCGTATAGGCTTTACCGGTACTGTGTTCCAATACGGATTTCAGCAGGGAGTAGCCAAAATTGGAGTAGGCGTATTGTGTTCCCGGGGGAAAAGCCAGTGGTTCATCAAACCACCGGACACCGGAAGTATGATTCAGGAGCTGGTGGATGGTAATGCTGTCGGCCCAGCTGTCTTTAATGTCAGGAAGACAGGCATGCAGTGTTTGCTGTAGTTGCAGGTGTCCTTTCTCCACTTCCTGTAATACCAGTACGGCAGTGATCTGCTTGGTAACAGACATAATGATGAACGGATCATTGATATTCAGCGTCTGTTTGGTTTCGCGGTTGGCATAGCCATGGCTTTTTGCATACAGTGTTTTACCACGCTGCATAATCAGCACCACGCCATTGAACTCACGGGGACTTTTGGTGGCCAGCAGGGAATCCAGCCTGGCGGAAAGAGGCTGTTGTGCAGCCACCATACTGGTTACCAGCGCCAGGATCCCTGCAAAAATGAATGAAAGTGTTTTCAATTTATTTCTTTTTTAACGCGGTGGTTATTGCTTTTTCCGCCAATGGTCCCATTACCAGGTAGCCGGCTTTATTGGGATGAACACCATCAGATGTCAGTTCGGCTTTCAGCCCTTTCCTTTCATCGGCCATAGGCGTGTAATAATCCAGGTACACACAATTATTTTTAACGGCATAGTTTTTAATACGTTCATTCAGGTCGGCGATCTTCTCTACCGGCCCCAGTCCTTTACGCCATGGATAATCGAATGCAGGTAATACAGATGATAACACCACTTTAATGCCGTTGGCCTTAGCCAGTTCCGTCATAGATACTATGTTGCCGAAGATTGTTTCCACGGGGGTATAGCCGGTATTTCCCGCAATATCGTTGGTGCCTGCCAGGATCACCACCACTTTGGGTTTCAGGTCAATAACATCCGGCCGGAAGCGGATCAGCATCTGCGGAGTTGTTTGTCCGCTGATACCACGATTGATATATGGTTTGCCTTCAAAAAATTCCGGGTTCAGGTTACTCCACCCGATGGTAATGGAATTTCCCATGAAAACCACGCGTTGTTCCCCGGGTTTCGGAGCGGCCACCCGGGTGTTCGCTTCCTGGAAACATTTTAAACAGGCCCAATCCTGTTTCATCAGCTCCTCGCGTTGCTTCTTTTCTTTTGCAGCAGCATCAGCATCAGTGGTGTTCTGTGCGAAAGCCGCAGTGCCTAACATGGCAAACAACGCTACCAGTTTCAGGCTTTTTCTGTTCATGATCATACATCAGATTTTTTTACGGTCTGCATTCTAATAAAATGCAACGGAAAGTAACAATATTTTCCGGCTTTTACAAACGCCTCTTTGCGGGCAGTTAGCGTGCCTGATACAGGACAGTACAGGACAGTACAGGACGCAACAGGACAGGAATGTATTATTCTTCCGCTAAATTTATTTCCGTAATGTAATGCCGTTTCATCAAACCAAATTCCACTCGTTATGATCAGAACTTCCATCCTTTATCAAAAAGGATCTTCCTGCCTGATACGTTTTGGCTTCACTTGTTCTGCCTTGTTATTCATCAGCACTTTCACCTATGCACAAAAGAATAACATCAGCGGACAGGTAACCGATGCCGGAACCGGTTCACCGCTTCCCAGTGTAACCGTTGGCGTTAAAGGTACCAGCCAGGGTGCATTCAGCGACGCTAATGGCAGATACACCATTTCCGCCGGCACGTCAGACTCGCTTGTTTTCAGTATTATTGGCTATGGCAGCAAAACCTACTATGTAGGCACGCGCACCCGCATCAGCGTACAGCTGGAACCCAGCAACAAAGTGCTTAACCAGGTAGTGGTAGTAGGCTATGGTACGCAACAGAAAAAAGATGTAACAGGATCTGTGGGAATTGTTTCCATGAAGAATGTTAAAGACATGCCCATTGCGGGCCCCGACCAGGCATTGGCCGGCCAGATAGCCGGTATCCAGGTAAGTACTTCCAATGGTATTCCCGGTGGTGGCCCGCAGGTACAGGTACGTGGTATCGGCGCCGTGGGCGCCGGCAGCCAGCCGCTGTATGTAGTGGATGGCTACCCGTTGTCCACTTCTTCCGACCAGGTATCTGATCCGATGAATGCGATCAACCCGCAGGACATTGAATCCATGGCCGTATTGAAAGATGCTTCGGCCACTGCTATCTATGGTTCCAGGGGCGCCAACGGTGTGGTATTGATCACTACCAAACGGGGCAGCTCCGGCATCCCTACCGTGCAGCTCACCGCCAATTACGGTATACAGGCCATTCCACAAAAAGGACGGCCTAACCTGATGAACGGCCAGGAATTTGCACAGTTCAGGAAAGAAGCTATAGAAGATAATATCCGCTTCACTGAACACCGTGAACCAACCGATGCAGATATCCCGGAAGTTTACCGGCACCCGGAACTGATCGGCGAAGGCACCAACTGGTTTGAGGCCATCACCCGTAACGCCCCCATGCAGGAAATAAACCTGAGCGTAAGCGGCGGTACCGATAAGATCAGGACTTATATTTCCGCCGGCTACTTCAACCAGGACGGGGTGATCATCAATACCGGCTACCAGCGCTTCAGCGTGCGTGCCAATGTAGACGCCAACCTCACCGACCGGTTAAAAGTCGGCTTTAACATTGCCCCTTCTTATACCACCCGTAAAAGCGGCGCTGTAGGAGAAGGAAGAGCCGAAACATGGGGAACCGCCAGCCCTATTGAGCCTATCTACAATCCTGACGGATCGTATAACGCCTACATACAGAGCCCCGGTACTTTTGGCCTTGCCAACCCGGTAATGGTACTGAATGAAAGCACCAACAAATCCAAAAGCAGCCGTATCTTATTTAATACTTACGGTGAATACGAAATTATCAAAGGGCTGAAATTCAAATCTACTTTTAACGTCGATTATCAACAGGGCAGCAATGAATATTTCCGGCCCTCTACCCTTGCCAACGAAAATGCGGCGCCGCCCAGCATTCCTTCCGGCAACTTCGCAACCGGGGAATACCTGAACTGGCTGAATGAAAATACACTTACTTACCAGCACACTACAGATAATGGCCATTCCTTCACCGGCTTGCTCGGTTATTCTGTACAGTCGCAGAAAGAGCAGTACAGCGGCTTTAACGGCGCCAACTACCCGGACGACGATATAAAAACACTGAATGCAGCAGCCACCATCACCGGTGGTACCGATAAAACGGAATGGGCACTGCTCTCTTACCTGGCCAGGATAAATTACGCATATAAAGATAAATACCTGGTAACTGCTACCGTGAGAAGCGATGGTTCTTCCAGGTTCGGACCCGATAACCGCTGGGGTACCTTCCCTTCTGTAGCCCTCGGCTGGCGTATTTCACAGGAAGATTTCATGAAAAGCTCCAGGCTTTTCAGCGACCTGAAATTAAGAGCCTCCTACGGTTTCACAGGTAACTTCAACATCGGTAACTACTCCTACATGAGTAACATCGGTACGGCCGATTATGTACTTGGTGGCTCACTCACCGGCGGCCGTGTAATGAACACCCTCGGCAACCCGATACTGGGCTGGGAAAAAATGCGTGAATTGAATATAGGCGTTGACGTTGGATTGCTGAAAGACCGCATCTACCTCACTATTGACGCTTATAAAAGAAATACACAGGATCTCCTGTTAAACGTGGAAATACCACAGTCCAGCGGGTTCGGTAATGTGACCGAGAACAAAGGCGACATGGAAAACAAAGGACTGGAAATTGGTATCTCCACCCGGAACATAGAAACCAAATCATTTACCTGGGCCACCAACTTTAACATCTCCTTCAACCGGAACAAAGTGTTGAAACTGGGTACCGATAATGCGCCTATCTATTCCGGTAACAGCAGTGAAGGTAACCCTACCAACGTTACCATGGTGGGTAAACCGCTGGCCATGTTATACGGATACGTATTTGACGGCATTTACCAGAACCAGTCGGAAGTAGACAAAGGCCCTGCATTTCCCGGCGCTATTCCCGGTAACATCCGCTACAAGGATATCAGCGGTAACGGTGTGATCAACCCCCGGGAAGATTTTGCCATCATCGGTAATCCCTATCCCAAATTCACCTGGGGTATGACGAATACACTCAACTACAAAAAATTTGACCTGCGCATACTGATCGTTGGTTCCAACGGAGCCGACAGGCTTCATGCCACCAACGACTACAACGGCAACATCGATGGCGTATTCAACGTAAGAAAAGATGTAGCCAACAGGTGGAGATCAGAAGAAAATCCAGGCAACGGTAAAGTACCTACTACCAATGGTTCCGGCCGTGGCAGGGTAATGTACCGCGATGTTAGTTCACTCACCATTGAAAAGAATAACTATGCATGGGTGAAAAATATCGCACTGGGATACAGCTTCCCTGCAGGAAAAGGATTTTTACAAAGCGCAAGGATCTATGCCAGCGTGCAGAATGCGTTGCTCTTTACTAAATACAGCGGCAACCCTGAGGTTACCAATTACATCGGGAAAGGCGGAAGTGGCGCCCTGGTACCAGGTGTAGATTATTCCAACTACCCGGTTCCAAGAATCTTTACCCTGGGCACTAATCTCACCTTTTAATTCAGTATTAAAAAGACCAGCAACATGAAAAGAAAAATATCATATATCGCCATACTCGCCATTGCTATGAATGGCTGCACCAGCATGCTGGATGTAAAGCCGAACTCATTCTCCAGCGGATCAAATTACTACAAAACCGAAGCGCAGATACTACGTGCCGTAAACGGCTGCTATGGCACGCTGCAGGAATTATATGTAAGCGACTACTGGGCAATGTCGGAAATGAGGGCGGATAATACCAACTACCAGTACGACGAAAGTGACCGCGGGGCACAGCAACGGGAAGAAATAGATGAATTTCTCATTACGCCCACCAACAACTACGTAAATAACGTATGGACTCAACTATATAGAAACATTCAACAATCCAATGTAGTCATTACCCGTATCGACGGTGTAACGTTTTCAAATGAAACAACTAAAAAACAGTATCTCGGGGAAGCGAAGTTCCTCCGCGCGCTCTACTACTTTCACCTGGTACGCCTCTTCGGCAGTGTGCCGTTGCTGGTGAAGGAAGTAACCAGCCCGGAGGAAGCTTTAACCCCCAACAAGGCATCCGTAGAAGATATATATGCGCAGATCATTGCAGATGCTACAGAAGCTGCCGCTAACCTGCCCGCCACTTACCCCGCCGCCGAAACCGGCCGGGCTACAAAAGGCGCCGCATTAACGCTGCTGGGTGATGTGTACATGACCACAAAGGATTTTGCCAAAGCGGCAACTACCCTGAAAGAGGTTACTACATTAGGATATTCACTGGTGGATAACTATGCAGATAATTTTGATCCTGCAAAGAAAAATAATCCGGAATCCGTTTTTGCCGTACAGTATAATTCCGGCATGGAAACAGAAAGCAGCAATTATATTTTCGTCTTCGGCCCGCGCAACGGTAAAAAAGATCTTACCGGTTTTAATGGCAACCTTGGCGGCAATAACATACCTACGCCAAGTATTGTGAACGCATATGAAGCAGGCGACAAAAGAAAGGACGCTTCTATTTATATGTACGATAGTCCTACCAATGCCGCCTTTGCTGAATCGGTTGCCTTTGGCGGAAAGTTGCCGCTCATCAAAAAATTCTATCATCCGCCATATGCGCTGGATGGCCGCGCCAACGAAAACTGGCCGGTATACCGTTACTCACAGGTATTGCTGATGCTGGCAGAAGCGATCAACGAAACAGGCAACGGTGATCCGCTGCAGTATATCAATCCCGTGCGTAAACGCGCCGGTCTGAAAGAACTGCCTGCCATGAGCCAGGCAGCTTTACGCGATGCCGTATTCAATGAAGAACGCGTGGAGCTTGCTTTTGAAGACAACCGCTGGTACCAGCTGCTCCGCACCGGTAAAGCAATGTCTGTAATGACCGCGCATGGTGTTGAAGAAAAGAAAAGGTTGTCGAGGTTAAGCCCCGCTTCCTATAACATCCAGACTTACCAGTTGTTATACCCGCTTCCTGAAAGAGAAGTGAGACTGAATGGATTTGCACAAAATACCGGCTGGTAAAAAAAGTTAGAAAAACGGGAAAACGTTTACTATATTACTTCAGCTATAGTAAACGTCCATCCCGGACAACCTATCAACTCAGGAACCTATTCAAGATTATATTATGACCACGTTACGTAAAAGAGTATTTCCGCTGCTGCTGCTGGTTTCCACCGTTCTTATCACCGGTGTGGCCTGTAATAACGGGAACGACTCAACGTCAGAGAACAAGCCGACAGGAAATCCGAAGATCGACGCCTTAAAATTACCTGATAACTTTAAGGCAGAGCGACTGTACAGTCCCGGCGATAACAAGCAGGGCTCCTGGGTGTCTATGACCTTCGATACCAAAGGCCGCATGATCGTGTCCGATCAATATGGTTTTCTTTACCGGTTGCAGCTACCGGCAGTAGGGGAAGATTCCGCCAAACTGAAAATTGAACAGCTCCGCATCGGCAACGATACTTCTACGCAGAAAGTATCGATGGGCTATGCACAGGGACTGCTCTATGCATTCAACAGCCTGTATGTAATGGTGAATCACAACAGTGATGAACGTTTCGATAAAGGCAGTGGTTTGTATCGCCTGCAGGATACCAACGGCGATGACCAGTTCGACAAGATCACACTGCTGAAAGCACTGGACGGTGAAGGAGAACACGGTCCTCACAGCATCGTATTATCTCCGGATAAAAAGTCCATCTATGTGATTGCGGGTAACTTTACCAAGATTCCCGAGATGAATAATTACAAGGTACCTCCATCCTGGAACATCGATAACGTATTGCCGTTTATCAAAGACCCTAACGGTCACGACAATACGGTAAATACACATGGCGGATGGATTGCGCATATCGACTCTACCGGTTCCAGCTGGGAGCTGATCAGCTCCGGCTACCGCAATCCTTTTGATCTTACCTTTAATGATGCCGGTGATATGTTCACCTACGATTCAGATATGGAGTGGGATTTTGGTACCCCCTGGTACCGCCCTACCCGCATCTGCCAGGTAACCAGCGGCAGCGAATACGGATGGCGTCCCGGTACGGAGAAATGGTCGCCCACCTACCCGGATAACTTACCACCGCTGCTGAACATTGGCCAGGGCTCCCCTACCAACCTGATCTACGGCGGTAATGCCAGGTTCCCGGAGAAATACCGCAAGTCATTATTTGCGTTCGACTGGAGCTTTGGTATTATCTATGCCATCAGCTTACAACCTGATGGCGCTTCCTACAGGGCCGGTGCAGAAGAATTTCTGTCAGGTTCGCCATTACCATTAACCGATGGTATGATCGGCCCTGATGGCGCACTCTACTTCCTTACAGGTGGCCGCCGCCTGGAGTCTGATCTGTACCGCGTGTATTATAAAGACAATAAAGAAAGTAATGAACCACTAGCCGCTACGCCTCCTACAGAAGCCGCCAATATCCGCAAACAACTGGAAGCCTATCACGGTGGCGCCAAAGAAGGTGCTGTTGATTTTGCGTGGCCTTACCTGAAGCACAGCGACCGCTTTATCCGCTTTGCAGCAAGAATTGCGATCGAAAATCAACCGGTAAGCCAGTGGCAGAATAAAGTATTACAGGAAAAAGATCCTGAAACGCTGATCCAGGGAACCATAGCGCTGGCGCGTCAGGGCAAGGAAAATGTAGAAAAACTGCTGCTTCCGCAACTGATGACTATTAACTATGCGTCGTTGTCGCCTTCCCAGCAGATCGATCTGCTGCGCGCTTTTGAACTGGTGTTTGTACGTATGGGTAAACCTGAAGGAGCACTCTCCGCCCAGGTGGCCACTTATCTCGATCCTCAGTATCCTGCTGCTACCAATGATCTTAACAGATCGCTGAGCAAACTGCTGGTATATATCAATGCACCTAATTCAGTAGAGAAAACAATGGCGTTGCTCGCCAGCGCCAAAGACGATACTGCCGCAGCCAAAACCGCTATGAAATCGGCCGACCTGATCATGCGTAACCCGCAGTACGGACTGGACATTGCCGGTATGTTATCTAAAATGCCTCCTTTACAGCAAACATGGTATGCTACTGTATTAAGCCAGGCTAAAACCGGTTGGACGCCTGAACTGCAGGAACAATATTTCAACTGGTTCTATAACGCATTTACTTATAAAGGCGGTCATAGCTTTATTGGGTTCATCAACAACGCCCGTAAAAATGCACTGGAGAATGTGCCTAAAAAAGATTTTGCACACTTCAACCAAATTTCCGGCGATTCGTTGCTGAAAAGCGGTGGTAACATGGCAGCCGGTTTCGCGCAGCCAAAAGGACCAGGCAGAAGATGGACGCTGGAAGAAGCGCTTAAAGTAGTAGACAGCGCCACTACCGGTCGCGATTTTGAACAGGGCCGCGCTATGTTTGCTACTTCATTGTGCAGCTCCTGTCATGGTATGCGCGGCGAAGGCGGCACAGCCGGACCGGATCTAACGCAGCTGGGTACACGTTTTTCCAACAAAGACATCCTGGAAGCGATTATCGAACCAAGTAAAACCATCTCTGATCAATACGAGGCCACTGTTTTCTCTTTAAAAAATGGCAGCACTGTAGTAGGTCGCCTGGTAACACAGGATAAAGAGAAATATGTTATCTCACAAAATCCTTTTGCTACACAAGACCAGCGCGAACTGCTGAAGAAAGATGTAACAGGTACCAAAGCATCTAAAGTTTCTGTGATGCTGCCGGGGTTGATCAACCGTTTGAATGAAGATGAACTGAGAGACCTGATGGCTTACCTGAAATCCGGCGGCAACAAACAGGATTCTGTGTTCCTTGCTGCTAAACAGCTGGGTAAGAAATAATTTTTTTCCGGAAGATAAATAACGCGCGGATGGATCTGAATAATCAGTCATGGCAACATAAGCTCTCGAATCATTTTCAACTGGGAGGTATAGAAACGGCGGTACTGGACAATGGCCCCGGAAGAGGCACCCGCATCGCCTGGATCAATACCGGTACCGGGTTACGTTATAAAGTGGTCATTGACCGGGCCATGGATATTGCAGATGCATTTTATCATCAGCATAGCCTGGCCTGGTTAAGTCATGGCGGAATTACTGCACCCACCCGCGGGGCGAACAAAGGTTTGGACTGGCTCCAAACCTTTGGCGGTGGATTGATCACCACCTGCGGACTGATGCATGTAGGCGGCCCTGAAACCGATGAATATGGAGAACGTGGTTTGCATGGTCCGATCAGTAATACACCGGCAGAAATCATTTCCGTGATACAGCCCGATCCCGTGGCCGGTCAGATGGAAATGAGCATCACCGGCATCATGCAACAAACCAGTGCGCTGGGTCCTAAACTGGTGCTGAAACGCACCATTTCCGGCACATTGGGTAAACCAGAGATCCGGGTACATGATGAAGTGATCAACCGGGGAAATATCACCGCGCCTCATATGCTGCTGTACCACTTTAATTTCGGATGGCCATTGGTGGATGAAGGCGCGGATATCTGCTGGAAAGGAAGCTGGGTTTCCAGGGAAGGTAACCCCGATCACATTTTTAATGCGGATCACAATTATAAAAAATGCCTGGCGCCGCTCGACAGTCATGCCGGCGGCGGTGAAGAAGCCGCTATTATAGACCCCGTAGCAGATGCAGACGGATGGTGTACCTGCGGGGTGCACAACGCCGCGCTGCAACTGGTGTTTTCACTGCGGTTTAAAAAAGCACAGCTGCCCGTGCTCACCAACTGGCAGCACTGGGGCAAAGGCGAATATGTAATGGGACTGGAACCCGGTACGCACCCGCCCACAGGGCAGGCAAAGGCCCGGCGCGAAGGTACGCTGCTGTTCATGGAACCAGGCGAACGCCGGGAATATGAACTGCACATCGACCTGTTAGATACCAACAAAACAATCAAATCATTTCTCACTGATCTTTTATAATTATCAAAGCTCATGGAAAAAACAAGCTTAGCAGAAAAAGCACTCGAACAGGGACAAGGGATTCTCCGACTGGCACCGAACTGGGTGCCCAGATCTTTCTGTGTGCCAGGACGGCGGATCAAATTACACCCGGACGATTATTACGTACTGGGAGGCGAAAGGGGCGGTATCGATGAGCGTTGGCTATCATCCACCACCCCCGCAAAGAACGGCCCGTTAACAGGCGAACATGAAGGTTTAAGCATGGTGGTAGTCGGTGATGGCAGCGGCACACAGCAATTTTTGCTGAAAGATGCCATCAGCGAATTAAAAGATAAACTGATCGGGAAACGTTTATGGGATACTTATGGCGCCTGGCCGATGTATTCCAAGTTCTTTGATAACATGGGACCGCTCCCCCACCATATTCACCACAACGATGAAAAAGCAGCGCTGATTGGTCAGGCCGGTAAACCGGAAGCCTATTACTTTCCGCCGCAACTGAACAATCATGGCGGCGACTTCCCTTATACTTTCATGGGTATTGCCCCTGGTACTACCCGCGAACAGATAAAGGAATGCCTGATGAACTTTACCAAAGGAGATAACAAGATCACCAATTACTCGCAGGCGTACCGCCTGGAACCTGGTACCGGATGGGATGTTCCGCCGGGACTGTTACATGCGCCGGGCAGCCTGTGTACTTATGAGCCGCAGAAAGCTTCCGATGTATTCGCCATGTACCAGTCGCTCGTAAACGAAGCCATTGTTCCCGAAGTACTGCTCTGGAACGGTACGCCGAAGGAAAGCATTGGCGATTATGATGCGCTGATGGATGTGATCGACTGGGAGCTGAACGTAGACCCCAACCAGTTCCAGAACCGTTTCATGCCGCCTAAACCGGCTGCTAACGGTGAAGGTTATACGGAAAACTGGGTATGTTATAAGTCGGACGCTTTCAGCGCCAAGGAGCTGACCATTGCTCCCGGCGCCACTGTAGTGATCAAAGACAGCGCCGCTTACGGTATTATCCTCATGCAGGGCCATGGTAAAATGGGTGTGTGGGATATTGATACGCCGGCACTGATCCGTTACGGGCAGTTAACCAACGATGAGTTCTTTATCAGTGAAGCCGCGGCAACTGCCGGAGTGAAAATTGAAAATCACTCTTCCACTGATCCGATTGTAATGCTGAAACATTTTGGCCCGGGTAATCCCGACCTCGTGTTGTAATTATTAAAAGTAAAGTTATGAAAGATAATAACTATCCAAAACTGCACAACGCCACCTGGCCGGGCATCGTGGGCAAAGGTGACGGCGCTGAACCTATCATTCCTTTTGATACGCTGCTGGAAATGACTGCCAATGCAGCAGTGAACGGCGTTAAATTCGACGGTATAGACATCGGGTTATTTGACCCGCATGTGCCTGTGGACAGTTCAGACGATGACCTGAAAAAACTGGTAGAAAAAGTAGCTTCTTACAATCTTGAAATAGGTAGCCTTGTAGCGCCGATATGGCCTCCCAGTGGGGGCTCTGCCATGGGCAGCAAAGAAGACAGGGCAAAATTTGTAGAACAGGTGCGGAAAGCATGCCATGTAGGCAAACGGCTCCGCGACCTGGGAATCCGGCCTAACGGCGTAGTCCGCATCGACTCCGCCTGCAGTCCGGAAGCCTGGGCCAAAGACCCCGCCGCTAACACAAAGCTGATTGCACAAACCTTCCGTGAAGCCTGCGACGTAGCCGCCGGCTACGGAGAGAAACTGGCCGCAGAAGGAGAAATCTGCTGGGGTGGCATGCACAGCTGGAAAACCATGCTGGATACCCTGGAAGCGGTAGACCGCCCCAACATCGGGTTCCAGGCGGATATGTCGCATACCTTCCTGTACCTGCTGGGGTACAACAGCCCGGAAGACAGGATACTGCCAGCCGATTTTGAGTGGAGCGACCGTGAAACA
This sequence comes from Chitinophaga sp., assembly GCF_035564935.1. Classification (GTDB taxonomy): domain Bacteria; phylum Bacteroidota; class Bacteroidia; order Chitinophagales; family Chitinophagaceae; genus Chitinophaga. The sequence continues at coordinate 12,475 of NZ_DATMTE010000227.1, forward strand.
CTGAAGGCAGGCTTACGGAAACTCACGCATGCCCTCCGTCCATGGATGATCGACTTCCACGTAGCTCAGAACGACGGTACCGTACATGGCAGCGGTTCTCACGATAAAACCGGCCGCCACTGCCTAGCCACTGATCCCAACGGCAAACTCAATATTGCTGAAGATGCAGGATTCTGGCTGCGCGACGACAACGGCACGCTCACCAAAGCAGTAAAACATATTTGCTGGGATGGTTGCATGTTCCCCAATGCCGTGATGACCCAACAGAAAACCTGGAACGATATCCTTGCCGCCATGGTGGCTGTAAGGCAACAGCATGGCTGGCAGGAATAGTTGTTTAATTAATAACCAGTGAAAACTATGACAACAAAGAAAGAACTGAGGATAGGATTAATAGGATGCGGTTTTATGGGCAGAACCCATTCCAACGGCTACCTGCGGGTGAAGAACTTCTTCCCCGACCTGGCTTACCAGCCAGTGCTGAAAGCCGTATGCTCCCGTACAGAAAGTAAAGCCCGCGCATTCGCCGCGCAATGGGGATATGAATCCGTAGAAACAGACTGGAAAGCACTCATTGCACGTGATGATATTGATGCAGTAGACATCTGTACACCGAATGATATGCACGCGGAAATAGCTATCGCCGTAGCGGCAGCAGGCAAAATGATCCTCTGTGAGAAGCCGCTGGCACGTACGCTGGAAGAATCTGCAGGCATGGTATCCGCCATTGAAAAAGCAGGCGTACCCAATACCGTATGGTACAACTACCGCCGGCTGCCGGCTGTTACCCTTGCCAAAAATATCATCGACTCCGGCAAGCTGGGACGTATTTTTCATTATCGCGCCAACTTCCTGCAGGACTGGACCATTAACGCCAACCTGCCGCAGGGCGGTGAAGGACTATGGAGAATGGATGCAGATGTAGCCGGTTCCGGCGTAGTGGGCGACCTGCTCTCCCATTGCATTGATACCGCTTTGTGGCTGAACGGCAGCATTACCAATGTAACTGCCATGACCGAAACCTTTGTAAAGGAACGCATGCATCAGCTCACCGGCAAAGTGGAAAAGGTGAACATCGACGATGCCTGCTCCTTCCTGTGCCGCTTCAGCAACGGCTCTCTTGGCCTCTTCGAATCAACCCGTTATGCACGCGGACATAAAGCATTATATACATTCGAGATCAACGGTGAAAATGCCTCCATCCGCTGGGACCTGCACGATCTGAACCGGCTGGAATACTTCGATAACGCAGACGCCTCTACGGTGCGCGGATGGCGTTCTATCCACGTAACGGACGGCGACCAGCCATATATGGATAAATGGTGGGTACCGGGCCTGGGCATAGGCTACGAGCACTCTTTTGTACACCAGGCTGCCGACTTCCTGAAGAGCCTGGAAACCGGCGAACCCTGCTCTCCTACTTTTAAGGAAGCACTGGAAACCCAAAAGGTGTGTCAGGCAGTACTCGATTCAGCCGCCTCCGGTTCCTGGAAAGATACGGGCGCAGCATAACTACCGGCAACGGTTATACGTAACGCTCTTACTATCTCCCAGGGATATACGAAAAAATATTAAACACTTTAAAATATCTATTATGCTGAAAAGAACCAGTGCACTGCTTTTCCCGTTAGCCGCAGCCAGCCTGCTGTTTACCGCGGGCAGTTGCCAGACCGGCGGCAGTCATACAGGCGATAGCCAAACCGGCGACAGCACAGCTACCGATAAAGGCTTCGAACAGATCTTTGACGGTAAAACGCTGAACGGCTGGGAAGGCGATTCTGTTCACTGGCGGGCTGAAAACGGTCACATTGTTGGTGAAGTAACACCGGAAACGTTACTAAAAACCAATACCTTCCTCATCTGGCAGGGCGATCAGCCGGCGGACTTTGAACTCACCTGCCAATTTAAAATCACCAGCGGCGGCAACAGCGGTATCAACTACCGCAGCGTGATGGTGGATAACGTGCCACATGCACTGAAAGGCTACCAGGCAGATATCGACGGCGCCAACCGCTACACCGGTCAGAACTACGAAGAAAGAGGACGCACCACACTCGCCTACCGCGGGCAAATCACCACTATCCCACAGGCGACTGATTCCTTAAAAGAGGGGGTGAAAAATAATGCCTGGACACCCGCTGTGGTCACCGGTTCACTCGGTAGCTCCGATTCGCTGCAAACACTTATTAAAAGCGAAGACTGGAACGAATGCCGGCTCGTTGTAAAGGGTAACCACCTCCAGCACTATATCAATGGTGTACTGATGAGCGATGTTACTGATAACGATACGGTGAATGGAAAGTCTAAAGGCTTACTGGGCGTGCAGGTACACGTAGGCGGCCCTATGAAGGTGGAATACCGTGATGTTATGTTGAAAAGACTTTGATAATGAGCTATACAAAAAACGGCTGCAGTGAATATCGCTGCAGCCGTTTTTTTGTGGCTACAATAAGCAAATATCCCGGAGGCTCTCTGGTTTTTATTATCTTAGCTGCACAAAAAAACAGGAAACAATGCAGCTATCGCTTGCCATAGATATGGACGAAACCATTGCCGACCCGATAAAAAAAGCCAGGGCATGGTATTACAGGGATTTCGGTAAAACATTTACCACAGAAGAGCTCCACGGCAAAACATTATCAGATATCCTG